>CAMONF010000020.1 GCA_946620335.1 uncultured Clostridia bacterium | reverse complement strand
TGGTGCGGAGACGGATGAAGGCGGGGCGTCAATAAGGCGTCCGGAAGAAGAGGCAGGCACGGGCCGGTCGCCGGACCCCCAGGGAGCGGCCGGAAATGATTCAGACGGGGGAGAGACGGAGCGCTTCGCCGCGGAAGAAGGAGAGCTTGTCGGCCCAGGACCGGACAGTGGGGAGGATGAGCCTGACATTTTGTCGGAAGCGAATCGCCTCCGCCCGGATCCTTCCGAGGAGGATGCCATGCCCGCGGAAGGGCCGGTCCTTGCAGAAATCGAGGAGATCTCTGATCCCGCGGAGGAAGAACTTTTTGAGCCGGATGGCTTTGAGGACCGCCCTGACGGGGAGCCCAGACCATCCCGGAAGGAGGATTGATATGATCAACTATTCGGAGAACAAGGAAAAGCAGTACCATATTCAGGTGGCCCCGGGCGAGGTGGGAGAGTACGTGCTCCTGCCCGGAGATCCCAAACGCTGCGCCAAGATCGCCCGGTATTTTGACGATCCTGTCCTCATAGCGGACAACCGTGAGTACATCACCATCACCGGTACCCTGGATGGGAAGAAGGTTTCCGTCACGTCCACCGGCATCGGCGGCCCCAGCGCGGCCATCGCCATGACCGAGCTGGTGAACTGCGGGGCAAGGACCTTCATCCGGGTCGGCACCTGCGGCGGCATGCAGCTGCCGGTGAAGAGCGGAGACATCGTCATCGCTTCCGGCGCCATCCGCATGGAGGGGACCTCCAAAGAGTATGCTCCCATTGAGTTCCCTGCGGTGGCTGACTTTACGGTGACCAACGCCCTGCATGACGCGGCCGCATCCCTGGGATTTGCCAGCCATGTGGGCGTCGTCCAGTGCAAGGATTCCTTTTACGGGCAGCACCAGCCGGAACTCATGCCGGTCTCCTACGAGCTGACCCAGAAGTGGGAGGCCTGGAAGAAACTTGGCTGTCTGGCCAGCGAGATGGAGAGCGCGGCTCTCTTCACGGTGGCCGCTTACCTGGGCGTACGCTGCGGCTCCTGCTTCCTGGTCATGGCCAACCAGGAGCGGGCCAAGGCAGGGCTCGAGAACCCGGTGGTCCACGACGTGGACGGCGCCATCCGGACAGGCATAGAAGCCATCCGCCTCATGATGGCAGCAGATGAGAAGGAGGAAAAGAAATGAGCAGTGCAACGACCAGTACACCGACCCCTCATATTGAAGCAAGACCCGGCGACTTCGCGAAGACTGTTCTCATGCCGGGAGACCCCCTTCGGGCCAAATTCGTCGCCGACAAGTACCTGGAAAATGTAAAACAGGTCAACGGCGTCCGCAACATGCTGGGCTTCACCGGCACCTACAAGGGTAAGCCGGTCTCCGTCATGGGCAGCGGCATGGGTATGCCCTCCATCGGCATCTACTCCTACGAGCTGTTCAACTTCTACGATGTGGACAATATCGTGCGGATCGGGTCCGCGGGTTCCATTTCCGAGAACTGCCACGTCCACGACGTCGTCCTGGCCCAGGGGGCCTGCACCACCTCCTCCTGGCAGGAAATGTACAATCTGCGGGGCAACTTCGCCCCCATCGCTGACTGGAAGCTGCTGAACGGGGCCTACAGGACTGCTGAGCGGCTGGGCATGAAGGTGGTAGTCGGCAACTGCCTCTCCGAGGACGCCTTCTACGACGCCGACCCGGAGGCCTGGAAACGCTGGGCAGCCATGGGCGTCCTGTGCCTCGAGATGGAGGCGGCGGCCCTCTACATGAACGCGGCCAAGGCCGGCAAGCGCGGCCTCGGTATTTTCACCATCTCGGACGAGATCTATTCCGGCCGGGCCCTCAGCTCGGCGGACCGCCAGACCAGCTTCCACCAGATGATGGAGCTGGCCCTGGAAATGATTGAATAAATCGGAGAGCGCCGGCGCACCGGGAAACGTCCCTTGCCGGAAACACAAGAAAAACAGCGGAGGCAGCGGTAAGGCTCCTCCGCTGGGAGTCATAAAGGAGACAGTATCATGGAAGTGAAAGAAATCTTAAAGCATGTCGACCACACAGTCCTCGCCCAGAACGCCACATGGGACGCCATCCGGAAGTGCTGCGATGACGGAATACAGTACGGAACGGCTTCGGTCTGCATTCCCGCCTCCTACGTGAAGCAGGCAGCGGAGTATGCGGCAGGGCGTGTGGCCATCTGCACGGTCATTGGCTTCCCGAACGGCTATGACACCACGGCCGCCAAGGTCTTCGAAGCCCGCGACGCTGTGGAAAACGGAGCGGCGGAGATCGACATGGTCATCAACATCGGCTGGGTCAAGGACGGCCTCTATGACCAGGTCCTCTCGGAAATAAAGGCCGTGCGCGCCGCCACCGAGGGCAAGATCCTCAAGGTCATCATCGAGACCTGCCTGCTGACCGACGAGGAGAAGGTCCGCCTCTGCCAGGTCGTGACCGAGTCGGGCGCGGACTATATCAAGACCTCCACCGGCTTCTCCACCGGCGGAGCCACCTTCGAGGACATCGCCCTCTTTGCGGCCAATGTCGGTCCCGACCTCAAGATCAAGGCGGCCGGCGGCATCAGCTCCATCGAGGACGCCGAGAAGTTCCTGGCCCTGGGCGCCGACAGGCTTGGCACCAGCCGGATCGTGAAGATCGTCAAGGCCATGGAGGCATAAGCTGAAGAGAATGGATTCCCGCCGGCGTGCTTGCTGCCCAAAAGGGGCCGCACGCCGGCGGATTGTTTTACGACTGGGACTTGAGAGCTGAGTATGGCTGCCCTGCGTCGGCAGGATTCACAGGAGGAACGACTATGGAAGAAGACAGGAGAACGGCTGAGCTGGCGCGGAAGGCCGTGGAGATGCTTGCATTTTCCTACGCGCCCTATTCCCGCCACCATGTGGGAGCCGCTTTGGAGACGGAAGACGGCCGGATCTACACCGGCTGCAACATTGAGAACGCGGCCTTCGGACCGACGGTGTGCGCCGAGCGGACCGCTTTTTTTAAGGCGGTGTCCGAGGGCGTGCGAGGCTTCAGGAGAATCGCCATCGCCGGCGGCATTGACGGGGTGGCGGCGGACTTCTGCGCCCCCTGCGGCGTCTGCCGCCAGGTCATGATGGAATTCTGCGACCCGGACACCTTTGAGGTCCTGCTGACCCGGGAGGACGGGGCCGTCAAGGTCTTTCTTCTGAAGGACCTCCTGCCCATGGGCTTCGGACCTGCCTCCCTCCATCCCATAAAGTGACGTGCGGCCGAAGTGACAATAATCCCAGGGGCAGCGACGGCATATCCATTATCCGCTGGGAAAGTGACGTGAGGGCAGAGGCAGGCTGAACAGTTGCAACAAGTTTTTTTCCTCCATCGGCGGATTTTTCAGCGATATTCTGTATATAAGGGCGAAGGCCATTTATGGTACTATTAGGGGCAGAATCGAACAAAGAATCCGTTTTTACCAGCAATGGAGGATCAAAATGAAGCTTAAGGACCGCAATGTTTACTGCCTGAACAACATCAGCCCCATTGGCCTTGCCCGGCTGCGCGAAGGCTTTCACGTGGTGGAGAACATGGATGAGGCCGCCGGCGTTCTCGTCCGCTCCGCCGACATGAAGGAGATGGAACTTCCTTCCAGCCTTCGGGCCATCGCCCGCGCAGGCGCAGGCGTCAACAATATTCCCCTGGACCGCTGCGCGGAGCAGGGCATCGTCGTCTTCAACACCCCCGGCGCCAACGCCAACGCCGTCAAGGAGCTGGCCATCGCCGGCCTCATGATGGCGGCCCGCGATATCGTGGGCGGCGCGGACTGGGTCAGGGACAACGCTTCCGATGAGAACATCGCCAAGTCGGCCGAGAAGGCCAAGAAGGCTTTCGCGGGAAATGAAATCCAGGGCAAGACCCTCGGCGTCATCGGCCTCGGCGCCATCGGCATCCTGGTGGCCAACGCGGCAGCGGATCTGGGCATGGATGTCTATGGGTACGACCCCTATATCTCCGTCGACGCGGCCTGGCACCTGTCCAGGGCCACTCATTTTGCTCCTGCCCTGGATGTGATCCTGGAGAAGAGTGATTTCATTACCATCCACGTGCCGGCCATGCCGGCCACCAAGGGCATGATCGGCCGGGAAGCCATCGCGAAGATGAAGGATGGCGTCCGTTTCCTCAACTTCTCCCGGGACAGCCTGGTGGACGAAGAAGCCATGGCGGAGGCCCTTGAGAGCGGCAAAGTCGCCCGCTACGTGACCGATTTCGCCAATCCCCTCTCTGTCAGGATGAAGAACGCTGTGGTCCTGCCCCACCTGGGCGCTTCCACCGAGGAGGCCGAGGACAACTGCGCGGTCATGGCCGTTCTGGAGCTCCAGGACTATATCGACAACGGCAACATCAAGCACTCGGTGAATTACCCGGACCTCGACATGGGCATCTGCCGTACGGCTGCCCGCGTGGCCATTCTTCACCGTAACATTCCCAACATGCTCTCCCAGATCACGTCCTTCTTCGGCCGCAACGGTCTCAACATCGAGGCCTTCCAGTCCAAGGCCCGGGGCGGATATGAGTACACGCTGCTGGATCTCTCTTCCCCGATGCCCCACGACACTGTGGACCGGCTTTGGGAGATCGAAGGCGTACTCCGCGTGAGAGAAATCTACAAGGCTGAGGCGTGAGCAGGAGAGGGAGCTATTCGGCCCACTGATGGCCGCTCTCCCAAAAACACTCCCTGCGTCAGCAGGCCGGCCTCGATACGTGATAAAAGCCGATCTGAGCAAAGCGGTACCGAGGGAGGGTCAGATATGGCCACCGGTCCCTGCCCGTGATGAAAGTAGAGTCGGCGCCGAGCGGCACTGAGAGATGGTCACATATGGCCGCCGGGTCCGCTGTGTCATGAGAAAAGAACCGGCTCCATCCCGGGGATCTCAGATTCCGGAAGGCGAATGAAGCCGGATGTAAGCAATACATATATGATCACAGGAGGTATTCAGATGATCAAAGCAGGCATTCTTGGCTATGGCAACCTTGGCCGCGGCGTGGAAGCGGCCATCGCGAGAAATGAGGACATGACCCTGGCGGCCGTCTACACCCGTCGGGACCCGGCCGCCCTCAAAATAAACACCCCCGGCGTGCCGGTGAAGAGCACCGAAGTTCTCGAGAGCGGTCAGGAGGACCTGGATGTCCTCATCATCTGCGGCGGTTCCGCCACGGACCTTCCGGCCATGACTCCCAAGTATGCGGCCCTCTACAATGTGGTCGACTCCTTTGACACCCACGCCAACATCCCGCAGCACTTCGCCAATGTCGACAAGGCTGCAGCCTCCGCGGGCAAGCTTGGTCTCATTTCCTGCGGCTGGGATCCGGGCATGTTCTCCCTGAACCGCCTCTACGCCTCTTCCGTCCTGCCCGGCGGTGAAGCCTATACCTTCTGGGGCCGCGGCGTGAGCCAGGGCCACTCCGACGCCATCCGCCGGATCGAGGGCGTGGTGGATGCCCGCCAGTACACTGTGCCGGTACCGGAAGCGGTCGCCCGCGTGCGCGCCGGCGAGAATCCGGAGCTGACCACCCGCGAGAAGCACACCCGCGAGTGCTACGTCGTCGCCGCTGAGGGCGCCGACAAGGCCCGCATCGAGCAGGAAATCAAGACCATGCCCAACTATTTCGCGGACTATGACACCACTGTGACCTCCATTTCCGCCGAGGAGATGAAGGAGAAGCACAGCGGTCTGCCCCATGGCGGCAGCGTCATTTACACCGGCGAGACCGGACAGAACGGCATGAAGCACGTCATCGAGTACAGCCTCAAGCTGGATTCCAACCCCGAATTCACCGGCTCGGTCCTTACGGCTTACGCCAGGGCTGTCGTCCGTCTGAATGCCGAGGGCAGGACCGGCGGCGTCACCGTTTTCGACATTGCGCCGGCTTATCT
>CAMONF010000019.1 GCA_946620335.1 uncultured Clostridia bacterium | reverse complement strand
CGGTCCTTTAATGGTACTAGCCTGATACCTATACCCGATATAATTCAGGCTACATTTATTCTGATAACCTTTTCTCTTTTTTTAATTCTCAGCTCCCTGATACCGCCCGCCTTCATGATCTGGTAAGCCGCATTCACGTCTGCGTTGATGTACGTGCCATCATTGCTTACGAACAAGCCTCTTGCAGTTCTTCTCCTGATATCATAGTGGGCCCGGTCCGGATACTCGCCATCCAGGTAACTGGTACCGCTGGTATAGCTCTCCTCTGTGACCCGGACCGCTATGCCGGCCATGGCCGCCTTATAGGTGATCATGTCGATGAGCGTATGGTGGGGAATGAAGACAAAGGTCTGGTTTGTTCTCTTTCCCAGAGCCACATTCTGCTTCCATCCCGCGTTCTTCCCGATCACGATCAGCCCCGCATCTGCTTTCAGAGCAGCTTCCACCACCTTCCTGCTGGCCTTGTGGAGGTAATCCCGGACCTTTCGGTCCCGCTTTCGTGCCAGCCGCTCCATTCTCCTCGAAGTATTCCGGCCATGGGCCTTCTTTGCGGTCTTCTGCAGGAAGGACCTTTTCCTGTTGTAGTACCGGTTCATGGACTTGAGCGGCTTCCCGCTGATGATCACGGGCTCCGCCTCCGAGCTGAAGGCGGCCGTGACCAGATTGTTCACGCCGATATCCAGGCCCATCACTGTATTTGACGCTGAAGGCCTGGCCTCCTCCGCCTCATACATCAGACTTATGAGGATGGCGTCCGGACATGTCCTTACCCGGATCTGTCTGACGCCGCCATGGCGTGCCCTGAGGCGGATGTCCTTCAGGAATCCGGGCATCTTTATCCGGCCAGCCTCATCCACAGAGAAGTTCTGGCTCGTGATGACAAGGCTCCCCCTGCCGCGCCTGGGATCCAGATACCGGGGAGGTCCGGGCCGCCCCATGAACTTTGACGGGTGCCTCCCATATTCAGCCAGTGCCCTGTAAAATGACTTCCATTCCCGGCACCGCTCCTGGATACAGATCTGGCTGCAGGTGGCGTAGGGCATTGCGCGGTACACGTCCCAGGTCTTCATATAAAAACTCAGGAAGTATGCGTCCGCGATGAATCCGTTGTTCTCGTCGATGTAAGGCAGCCCTTTCCTGCCTTTCCGCGACAGGTTGTACCGGCAGATCGCACAGTTCGCCCTGTAAATGAGCCCCTTCTCCCAGCTGTCGAGGATCTCCCCCTGCGCCAGCTTCCTGTGGATCCGGAAGCACTGTTTTATGAGGTAGTTCACCGAATTCGACAGGTTCTTCGCCCGCAGGCAGTAGTCGTCGATCTGCCGGAACAGTCTTTTGCTTTTTCTGCCGTATCTGATGCGATGCTCTTCGGTCAGTACCATACGGCCGTCTCCTTTCGTCCGGAGCTGTGACAGGGGCGTCGTGGATCCACACGCAGCACAGCCGGCTGCCTCCATCCGCCCGGAACAGTCATACCGATCGCCACAGGCCCAGGAAAAGCTCTGCCTCTTATCAGGCCGGTCCCGGGACCGGTGCCTTTCTTGGGATATCCCTGTAGTAAAGTGTCTTCCGCACACAGAGGACCTTGCCCAGGAGCTGGGCCAGCAGCTCGTCGCGTTCTCTGTGATTGCAGGAAATGAGATCATTCCAGACGATATAGTTCCCCAGGTGCTTCGTGGACACCCCGTGGAACCTCCTGACGAAGTCCTTGAGGCTCCGATGGAAGGCATTGATCCGCTGCACGCCATAGACTGCGCCTCCTTCGCTGACAGTTCTGCAGTCCGTATCCGTCTGGATAAGAGAGATACCTGCCTTGCCGGCGAATGCCCGATAAGCCTTCTCGTTGTCAGTACAGAGTATTGCCCCGGGAGAGATAATGCCGTCAAAAGCCTCCTCGATACACTCGGAACTGACCTTGCCCAGCTTTTCAGGTCTGGCGTATGCCAGCCCACCCTCGCCAATGGCGCAGGGAACACAGACCTTCTCGGAGGAAAGGCCTTTTGTATGACTGTCATTTCCCCGTTTATGGGCGGGCCTCGGCATGGAGAAATCCGCGCTCTTCGAGTGGTTCCCCTTGTAGGAGACGTTGAAATAAGTCTCGTCAGCCTCTACAGTGCCTTCCAGGTACACCTTGTCCGCCAGTTCTCCCAGGGAGGCGAGGATCTTGTGGCGCCAGGCGAAGGAGGTGGAGAGGGCGATGCGGCATTCTTCGGCGGTCTCGGCCAGGGTCTTTTTTTCCATCATGCACTTCAGATACTTCGCCCAGACCGAGAGGTGCTTCTTTGTCCGGGAGGTCACAGAATGAGAGCTCGGAATAAATGACTTCCCGCAGTCCCGGCAGAGGTACCGCTGAGTGCCGTCCTTCCGGGTACCGTTCTTCACGACATGTGTACCATTACAGTAAACACAGACGCGTTTATCCGTGATACGGGTCTCAATCAGAAAGGGTTGAAGGTTGTCCTCGCTGACATTGACGTCATTCGAGACGGTAGTATAGAAAACGACCCGGTCACTGTAGGACAGCTCGTTATACGCGGTTATGAAATCGGTCAAAGCTGACATAATAGTTCCCTACCTCCTGCTACGATAATGACATTATATCAAACGAGCGTTTGAATATCAACTATTACCGCTAAAAAAGCCTTATGTATTTAAATCCACCCGGGAAATCGATCCTGCCAGGTCAGGCATGTTCTATATTGACGGAGCTCTCAAGGAGAAGCCTGTTCTGGTGGTGGATGCCATGTTCGGCCAGCTGGTGGGTGTCTGTGTGCGCAAATACCTTCACAGGTATGATGCGACCTACCGGATCCGCTACACCGGCGCCTTCGACATCGCCGGCAACGCCCTCCCGGATTTTGAATTCGATTTAAAGACCCGGCCCCGGAAGGAGCCCGGGACAGAGAGGCCGGAGCATGACGCTCTGGTCCTCGAGGCGTCGCGCGAGACATCGATTCTTCTGAAAAATGAGAACAATGCCTTGCCCCTTGGTTCCGGAGCAGTCGTCAACCCCATCGGCGCCGGCCCTCAACCTGCAGAGAAATCCCTTCTGCGGCCGCCATGCCGAGTACTTCAGCGAGGACCCGCTCCTGGCGGGCCGCATGGCCGGCCAGCAGTGCCGGGGCCTTGAGGAGAACGGCGTTTCCGGGTCCATGATGCATTTCTTCGGGAACAACGCCGAGACCCTGCGCAACACCAACCACAGTATCATGAGCGAGCGGACGGCCAGGGAGCTCTACATCAAGGCCTTCGAGTTTGCCTTTGAAGTGGAGAAGCCGGATACGGTGATGACCGGCTATAATGCCGCCAACGGACTGTACTGTTCCAATGACAGCGCCCTCCTCAAGGGAATTCTCCGCGGGGAGATGGGCTTTGACGGCTACGTGATGACCGACTGGGGCGGCTTCGGCAACAGGGGACCAGCGGGTCTCATGGAGGCGGGCATCAGCTGGATCGCGCCGGGCAGCGAGGACGATACCTTCACAGGACCGATTCGCGAGGCCATGGAGTCCGGCAGCCTCACCCGGGCCCAGATGCAGCAAAACGCGCTGCGTCTGGTCAGGATCTTAGCCAGGTAAGGCGATACTTAGGTACACTTGTTCACGGAAAGGAGAGGATATGAGATTAGAACAGAGGACTATGTTTTTCACGCCGACCGCATCGGAGAAGGCCAACTGGAAGGACCTGGACGCAGCGCTTAAGAAATAATGAAATGACCGAGGACGGTTCCAGATTTCCAAAAACCATGATTTTGGAAGAAGGAACCGTCCAATTTTATGCCCGGATATGGTATGCTTGTGTCTGTATTCCTGCTGATTTATCCGCGAGGGGGAAAAACACATGCTCGCCTTCCTATATATCCTGCTGGCCCTGGCAACGGGGACAGCCATCGTCTCGCCGGTCCTTCTGGGAAATGAAGACCCGGCCCCGGACAGACCTGTCAACCGCATATGGATCCTGCTGGGCGGCGGAGCCGCCGCCGGCACACTTGTGGCCACCTGGTGCCTGTACCTTCTCGCCTGGGTCCTCAAGGTCCGGGCAGATGTGGCCCAGCCCCTCTATATAGCCAATGCGGTGGTCATGGGCGGGGAGGCGGCGGTCTTCATTTTCCTGCTGATCCGGCTTAAGAAGGCCGGCGGCGCGGCGGATGTTCTGAGGCGTCTGGTGCCGGATGGGAAGCTTTTCAGAAAAGAGTGCTTTCTCTACGGAATGCTTCTTATCTTTATTGCTGCGACCTTCTGGTATGTCCTTTTCGTCCGCAACGACACGCTGTACGCGGGCTTCACGGTGTTCAGCGATTACGCACCGCACCTGGCCATGGTGCGGTCCTTCTCGAGGAGCGCCAACTATCCGACCATGTACCCCCATTTTGGCGGGGAGGACATCAAGTACCATTTCATGTTCCAGTTCCTGACGGGAAATCTGGAGTTTCTGGGCCTGAGGCTGGATGTGGCTTACAATGTGGCGGGCATTCTCTTTATGTGGACATTTCTCCTTGTCCTGACACAGATTGCCGTTCGGCTCTGGGGTAAGTTCACAGCAGCGGTCCTGACCTCTATCCTCTTTTTCTTCCGGAGCGGCCTCACCTTCTTCCGGTTTCTGGCTGAGCATATCGCAGCCGGCGACCTTGCGGTGACCCTGCGGGAGAACACCACTTTTATCGGCTATACGACAAATGAAAACTGGGGCCTTTGGAACTACAACGTCTACCTGAACCAGCGCCACCTGGCCTTTGGCCTCACGGTCGCCGGACTTCTCATATGGTTCTTTCTGGATTACCTGATCCGGGCGGAGGTGATGGGAAGTTCTGCCAGCCACGAGCCGGCACAGGCAGCAAGGACTGCTGGTGCTGGCACGGTGGCGTCCCCGGAGCTGGCAGCAACTGTTGGTGCTGACGCGGCGTCTACGGGGCAGGCAGCAAAGACTGTTGAGCCTGGCCCGGAGGCTTCTTCATCGCAACAGTTCGGCGCGGCCGGGAATCGCCTCGCCTTCCTCTTCCTGACCAGAGACGCCTGGCTTCCGGAATACCCCCGGAAGGCCATCCTTCTGGGCTGCCTCCTGGGCCTCACTGCCTTCTGGAACGGCGCGGCTGTGATCGGCTGCCTGCTCATCCTCCTCGGGTTCACCTTTTACTCCCGCCACAAGCTGGATTATGCGCTGACGGCGGGGTGCGCGGTCGTCATTTCCTACTTGCAGACCAGATTTTTCATCCGGGGGAACGCGGTGTCGGCCGGGCTCTACTGGGGCTTCATCAGCGAGGATAAGAGCCTGCCGGGCATCGGCATGTTCCTCCTCTATATCTCCGGGCTGACCATTTTGGGTGGAATCATTCTTCTTCTTTTCCTGAAGAGGGAGCGGCAGACCTACCTCACAGCGGCCTTTTTCCCGGTATTTTTCACCTTCACCATGTCCCTCACGCCGGACGTGACGGTCAACCAGAAGTACATTATGATCGCCTGCGCCTTCATGGCGCCGGTCTGGGGCGGCGTGCTGGCCCGGCTCTTTGGGGCGCCGCGGAGGAAGCTCGCAACGCGCGCGGCCGCGGTGGTGCTCACGGTGGCGCTGACGGCAACGGGAATCTACGATTTTGTTGTCATTTTGCGGAACAACGGGCCGGCGCGGAGCATTACGGTTCCCCTTGAGAGCGACGTGACGGACTATCTGGACGGCACCATGCGGCCGGACCAGCTGATCCTGACGCCCTGGTACTCCCTCTGCGACGTGACCCTCTCCGGAAAAATGCTTTACATGGGCTGGCCCTACTACGCCTGGTCCGCCGGCTACGACACCGATTACCGGGGCGAGATGGGCGAAATCATTTACACGGCCGACGACGAGGAGCTATTCCGGCAGATCGTCTATCAGGAGAAGATCAGCTACATCCTCTACGAGGACGGCATGACCTTCAACGATCAGCCGGCACGGGAGGATATCATCGCCGCCGTCTGCCCGCTGATCTACACCTCGGAGAACGGGCGGATCCGGATCTACGAGACGGATTATCCTTCCTTCTATCCATAAAACAGTATCTCTGCATTCTGTAAGCCGCTGCGCCGAGGCTTGTCCGGACCATATCCGGTCGTGTCTCAGGGGCGGCGGTTGTCTTTTTGAGGGCGGGAATGAAGACAAATCATTGAGCATTAAAATGCCGGATGCTATAATAACCATGTATATCCACAATAATCGGGGCGTGTGCCCGGCGGTCCACAAGGCAGAGAAGCTGTCCGCCGCGCGCACCGGAACAGGGAGTGTACAGTATGTCTCAGAATGAACGAATGAACAGAGAAGAAGAGGCCGCCCAGGAAAGCGGGCGCCGGCCGGCTTCCAGATCCGCCGGCCGGCCGGACAGGGAAGGCCGCAGGGCAGCCGGGACCCATTCCCGGAGCCGGACAGGCCAGACCGGTCCGGAAAAGCAGCGCCGGGACCGGGAAACCGGCATGGACAGGAATACCCGGGAGAGAGAGGGGCGCCTTTCTGAAGAAGGAAATGCGGAGGAATCCGAGGCGAGAAGGCGCCGCAAGGCCGCCCGCCGCGAGGAGGCCAGGAAGAGACGCCGCAGGGTGCTCATGATTCGGAGAATTCTGGTCGGCGCAGGGGCTCTCCTTATCCTGCTGGTCCTTATACTTGGCATCCGCGGCATCACCAGGCGTCTCAAGAAGGCCGACAGCCCCCAGGAGGACGTGGTGGTGGAGAACACGGAGACCGGTGAGACCGGCGGGGCAGCCGAAGGCAGCGGCACCACAGAGGAAGGGACGGCGATCCTGGAGCCCACCAGCACACCGACGCCCATCCCCTCGCCGACGTCGATTCCGGATATAGACTTAATGCCCGAGGCCACGGAGAACACCAAGGCGACCAACTTCATTGAGTACACCGAGGTCATGAGCGGCGGCGAGTATGTCGAGGACCGTGAATCCCGCTCGCCCTGGTTTTCATTTGACTTCCGCCAGGGTTCGACCTATACGGACATGGAGGGCGTCATCACCTTCCGCGGCAACAACTTCCGCGACAGCGCCCAGTACGGGACGGCGGAGATGAAGGATTACACCATCTCCCAGATCTGGGAGCGGGAGACCGGATCCCTTGAGTACAACGGCCACATGTGGAGCGGCAACGGCTGGACCGGTCAGCCTCTTCTTGTCCGCTGGCCGGAGAGCACCAAGCAGGTCATGAACATGTATGACTCCGCCAAGGCCAAGGAGGGCCTGGTCGAGGTCATCTACGCCAGCATGGACGGCAACATCTATTTCACGGACCTGGAAACCGGAGAGAAGACCCGGGACACCATGTACGTGGGCTGGACCTTCAAAGGGGCCGGCGCGCTGGATCCCAGAGGTTATCCCATTCTCTACGTGGGAGCCGGCTACAACAGCGAGAAGGGCGTTTCCAGAGCCTTCATCATTAACCTCCTGGATTGCTCCATCATGTACACCTTCGGAAATGAAGACAGCTTCTCCCTCCGCGGCACCCTGAGCTATTTCGATTCCTCCGCTCTGGTGGACGCGGCGACGGATACCCTGGTCTATCCGGGCGAGAACGGCATCCTCTATTTCCTGAAACTGAACTCCCAGTACGACGAGGCGGCGGGCACCCTCTCCATCGATCCGGGTCCCATGACCAAGTGGCGCTACTGGGGCACCCGGTCGAGCGACGAGAAGTACTGGCTGGGCATGGAGGACAGCTGCTGCATCTATGCAGGCTTCCTCTTTGTCTGTGACAACGGCGGCAACCTTATGTGCATCGACCTGAAGACCCTCCGGGTCGTCTGGGCCCAGGACATCCTGGACGATTCCAATGGGTCGCCGGTCCTCTCCCTTGAGGACAATCATCTCTACCTCTACGTCTCCACCTCCTTCCACCTTGGCTGGCGGAGCGACGACGTCGCGACGATCCCCATCTGGAAGATCGACGCCGAGAACGGTGAGGTCGTCTGGCACACCGACTACGAGTGCTACTCTGAGAGCGGCGTATCCGGCGGCGTCCAGTCCACCCCGGCGGTGGGCAAAAATGACCTCAGCGACTACGTCTACGTGACCGTCTCCAGGGTCGGTGAACTCTACGGCGGCGTCCTCACCTGCCTCGACAAGAAGACAGGCGATATCGTCTGGGAGCACGAGGGCGTGTACACCTGGTCCTCGCCGGTCTGCGTTTACAACTCGGACGGCAGCGGCGCGGTCCTCTACTTCACCTTCGACGGCAAGGGCTTCCTGCTGGACGGCGCCACGGGCGAAGTCAAGTCGGAGATCCAGCTGGAGCATGGCTCGGTGGAGGCGTCACCGGCTGTCTTCGAAGACAAGGTGGTCATTGGCACCAGAGACTGCCGGATCTACGGCCTTGAACTGAACTGACCGGCGGGTGTGGAAACACTATAAAATGAATACACAGCAGGCGGTTCCGGATGGAATCTGACCTGCAGCAAGCAGTACGCAAGGATTGGATGGCCTGTAAAACTGCAGACAGCTCAGAGCAATGATTCTTCAGCGGCAGCGCAGGTCCTAAGATCTGTAAAACAGCAGACACCCAAAGGTCGGCTGAACCTTGAAATGATTGGCAAGGGAGGAAAAAAATGGCAGACAACAGGCCTCAGGGCAGAAAGAAAAACGTCACCTCCGGCGGGTCCGGCGTTCACAAGCGCGGGTCCGGTCTGGGCACGGGGCCGGTGGGGTCCCCGAACGGGTATAACGGCAAGAATAACGGCGGCAGGAAGGGACCTTCCCGGGCGGCCGTCGGCGGCGGACTCAGTCTGCCGGTCATCATTCTCCTGGTCCTTTTCTATCTGATGAACGGCGGCGGGGGAGGCACATCCTCCAGCACGACCAGCCACGATCAGTACAATACTACCCAGTCTGCGGAGTCTTCGAGCTCTCAGTCTTCGAGCTCCCAGTCCTCCGGGTCACAGTCTTCCTCATCGCAGTCCTCCGGAAGCTCCCAGTCCTCCGGCAGTTCCCAGAGCAGCGTGAGCAGCCTGCTCTCCAGCGCAACGGCTGCCAGCGAAGCTACTTCCTATAACAATGTGGACAGCACGGTCGCGAGCGGGGCCCGGGCAAAGCGCACGGTCATCGCCGGCAATGGCAAGGATGAAGTCACCCTCATGGTATACATGTGCGGTACCGACCTGGAGTCCAGGAACGGCATGGCTTCCGCCGACCTCCAGGAGATGGCCACCGCCAGCTTCGGCGACAATGTGCATATCATCGTCTACACCGGCGGCTGCAGCGGATGGAAGATCCGGGGTATTTCCAGCTCCGTCAACCAGATCTACGAGGTGGTGAGCGGCAGCCTTAAAAAGCTGGTCGCTGACGACGGCGCGAAGCCCATGACGGACCCGTCTACCCTGTCCTCCTTCATCAAGTGGGCGGCTGCCAACTATCCGGCCAACCGGTATGAACTCATTTTATGGGACCACGGCGGCGGATCGGTGACCGGCTACGGCTATGACGAGAAGTATCGGAACGCCGGTTCCATGAACCTGGCCGGTATCAGCAAGGCCCTGAAGGACGGCGGCGTCACCTTCGACTTCGTCGGCTTCGATGCCTGCCTCATGGCTACAGCGGAGACGGCCCTCATGCTGGACGACTATGCCGACTACATGATTGCCTCCGAGGAGACGGAGCCCGGCATCGGCTGGTACTACACCAACTGGCTGAACGCCCTGGGCAAGAACACTTCCATGCCGACGCTGGATATCGGCAAGAACATCGTCGACGATTTCGTGAGGACCTGCAATGAAAGGTGCCGCGGCCAGAAGACTACCCTGTCGGTCATCGACCTGGCGGAGTTCTCCTACACTGTGCCCTCCACCCTCAACGCCTTCTCCAAGTCCATCTCCAGCCTGATCTCGGAGAAGAATTACAAGGTCGTCTCCGACGCCCGCTACAACGCCAGAGAATTCGCCTCCAGCTCCAGGATCGACCAGGTCGACCTGGTCAACCTGGCCAAGAACGTAGGCAACACCGAGGGCAAGGCCCTGGCGGACGCTCTGCAGGGCGCCATCAAGTACAACAAGACATCCACGAATATGACCAACGCCTACGGCGTGTCCATATTCTTCCCCTATAAGCGGAGCTCCTATCTGGACCAGATCTGCAACACCTACAATCAGATCGGTATGGATGCCGACTACGCCAAGGCCATCCGGGAGTTCGCCAGCCTTCAGACCACCGGCCAGGTGGCGGCGGGCGGCAGCAGCGCGGACAGCGTGCTTTACTCCCTCCTCGGGAACGGCGCTTCCACCGGCTCTTCCGGCAGCAGCGACGAGATCGCGGCCCTGCTCGAAGCCTTCCTGGGCTCCGGCGGCCGGTCAATGCCTGTGGAAGGCTTCGATCCGGATCAGAGCCAGTTCCTTGCTGACAGCGCGCTTGACAGCGGCGAGACGGCAGACTACCTGGCAGCCAACTTCTTCGACACCTCCTACCTGGTCTGGGTGGAGGACGGAAACGGCGGCTATTACCTCTCCATGCCCGAGAGCCAGTGGAGCATGGTCCACGATCTGGACCTCAACATGTTCTACGATGACGGCGAGGGATATATTGACCTGGGTCTTGACAATGTGTTCTCATTTGACGACGCGGGCAACCTGATCCCCGAGACGGACAAGACCTGGATCTCCATCAACGGCCAGCCGGTGGCCTACTACCGCGTGAGCTCCATGCAGACGGAGGAGGAAGGGTACGTCACCACCGGACGCGTCCCGGTCTTCCTGAACGGGGAGCGGGCTGAGCTGATCCTGGTCTTCGACGCGGAGAATGAGGACGGCTACATCGCCGGCGCCTCCTACGACTACAGCCAGGACGAGGAGGTCGACGTGGTGGCCAAGAACCTGACCGAGCTTGCGGTCGGGGATCAGCTGGATTTCATCTGCGACTACTACACCTACGACGGCGAGTACGTTGACAGCTACTACCTGGGCGAGCCTATGGAGGTGACTGAGGAGATGGTCATCAGCAACACGGACGTGGGCGACGGCGAGGTGCGGCTCATGTATCGGTTCACTGATATTTATGACCAGGAGTACTGGACGGAAGCACTGGTCGAGTGACGAGGCCGGGAAAATGGGAATCAGGGACGGTTCCTTTTCCCACTTTTGTGAACGTTAAGTAGGGAAAATGGGAATCAGGGACGGTTCCTTT
>CAMONF010000018.1 GCA_946620335.1 uncultured Clostridia bacterium | reverse complement strand
TCCTTTTCCCACTTTCTTTTTAGGGTAAAGCTGGAAAATGGGAATCAGGGACGGTTCCTTTTCCCACTTTTCATTTTATGAAAAGTGGGAAAAGGAACCGTCCCTGATTCCCATTTTCTCATTTCCTCTTCTGAAAAAGTGGGAAAAGGAACCGTCCCTGATTCCCATTTCGTCCCCGATTCCCTTCAATCCCTGGTCTTACGAGGCAAGCTTCATCACTATATTCTCAAACCTCGCATTGCAGCCATCAGAGAATACGCCTATATGGGCGCCGTTCACTGAGTGCATGACCCGGCAGCTGAGGGCTTTCACATCGTCCACATAGAGAACTATGATCTCATTTTCGCAGACCAGCTTGACGTGGTGGGTGTCCTTTTTCGTGAAGTCGAATTTGGTGAGGGCCTGCGGCTCGAAGCTGTCGAACTCCTCGATCTCATAGCCCTCATAGTGGAGCAGGTCGAGCCTGTCATCCAGGCACATGGCGGTCCAGTAGTCGCCGCTCTCACCGCCGCCGAACACGAAGCCGGCGCGGCCGTCATCATCCAGCGTCACGTCGCATTCCAGGGTCATCGTGGCCGGGCGGGTGCCCATGTCCACAAGCGTGTATTCCTCTTCCGCAGCCGAGAGGGAAATGCTGTTACCGCTGACCTCGGCCTCCCCCTTGACCACGGCGGTCTCGAAGGACTTGTCTACGGTAAAGTACTCGGACAAGGTCTCGGGTGCCTTGACCCCCAGAGTCCCGTCCTCGTGCTGGACGAGCTCATGGACCATCACGTTGCCTGCCCACTGGTAGGCGCCGGAATCCGCGTTCAGTCCTGCCCGTCCGATCCAGCCGCAGAGGTAAAGCGTGTCGTTAAGCACAGCGGTCTTGGCAGCATAGTACATAAAGCCGTTTCCCTCGATCATGCCCTTGCCGTCAAGGATGTTGTCTCTCGGAGCCACAAAGGGTCCTTCCATGGAGTCGCTCATGGCGTAATAGGTCACGCAGTCCCAGCTGTAGGTCAGATACCAGTAGTCCCCGATGTTGAAGAGGTCCGGGCACTCGCACATGTACTGCTGCATGGGTGCGAAGATCGGGCCGACGAACTCCCAGTTCACGAGATCCGTAGAGGTATATTTCACCACAACGCCGCCCAGAGTGTTCTCATTTGCCGCGATCAGCAGCCAGTAGCACTGGTCCTCCTCGACCCAGAAGACCTCGGGATCGCGGAAGTCGTCCTTGGAATAGCCCTCAGGCGCAAAGAAGAGCGGCTCCTCGTCCTTGACCCAGTTCTCGCGGTCGGTGCTGGTGGCATGCATGGCGCATTCCTTGCCCCTTCCGTTATTGCCGGTGTCGTTATGGCCGGTATAGAAAAGGTGGTAGAGGCCGGTAGGATCCTGCATGACGGAGCCGGTTCCCAAAGCCGGGTCTGGCTCGGACATGAGACCATAGTTCATGACCATTCCGTGGTCCTGGTACTCATGGAGATTCCGGGTGCTGTACTTGTAGATTGGGTGGTAGCCCTGACCGTTGCTGGTCGTGTCATAGAGGTAGTAGAGCTCCAGCTGACCGTCGTCCGTGACGAAAGGCATAACGTCGCCCACGAAGCCGCCCTCCGGGGCGGGATACAGGTTGTAGTCCACCGCTTCATAGGGCTCGTCCGGCAGGCCCGGCGCGAGAGCTTCCTCCCCGGCTGATTCGGTTCCCTCAGCAGTTCCCTCGGAAGAAGCTGCTTCCGCTGACGCGGCATCCTGGCCCTCGGCTGCAGGGGCCGGAGAGCCCGAGCTGCCGCAGGCCGTGATGAGCAGCGCGCCCGTAAGGAGCAAAGAGGTCAAAATATGCCGTCTGTACATGTTTTCATTCCCCTTTCTTGATGAATAGTCCCACTGATTGCCTTCAGCGGGCAGCAGACTGTCAGAAGTGATAGATGGTATCGGAAACCAGGTTGATCCTGCCGGCTTCCTCGACCTTCACGTCCTCAACAATGATATTGTTGGGCGTCGTGCAGTTGCCCAGCGAGAGCTGGATCACGAGCGGGATGTCCTTCTTCAGATAGGTCGTATACTCGACAATGACTCCGGCCGGTCTGGAGAGAAGACCGAAGATTCCGCCAAGGCCCTTCTCCACATCGAGATCGTTGTAGCAGACTTCGAACGGGGCCGGTATAATGGATTTGACCTTCATGCTGACGCGGTACTTGCCGTCAGCCTTGAGCGTGGCACCGGTATGGATGAAGAGCTTGTTCTTCCAGGCCTCCCGACCTTCCGCAGGCGTCTTCACGAGGCGGACGGTATCCTTGTCGGGCGTCTTCTCCAGCTCGGCCTGGTAGTCTTCCTGGAGGGCGAGCACGGAAACGTCCCGGATATCGGGAATCGTCCTGTTCTCGAAGTCGACCGCTTCCACTGAGATGCCGCTGATGGTGTAGGCATTTCCATCGGTGCCATTGGTCTTGCCGAAACGGAGCTGCATGGTGAGCTCGCCCTTGCTGTCCCCCGGCATAATGACATATTCGAAGGAATTCATGCCGGCGGATAAGGTCCGCTCGTAAAGGGCGCCGTAGGCGAGTTCCTCCGAGCCGTCATAGAATACTTCAAAGAGATCCTGGGATCTGGCGGCGTAGACGTTGAACCTGACGCGGTAGCCCTGTCCGGACCTTGGTGTAATGCCGGATCGGACAATGACCTTGGCGTTCCATGCGTTGCGGTCGGCAGCCGGTGCCTGGCTGATCCGGAAGGTAGCGGAGGAACCGGCCTGGGTGAGGGAGGTAATGTAGCCCGCATCCGCAGCTTTGCTGATGTATCCGACACTGTCGTGGCGGAAGGACGGAATGACGTTCTTTGCGGACGCGTAGACAATCTCCTCCACCTTGATGTTGCTGATGGTAAAGTTGTTCTTGCCGGCGGCATTTCCGAGATTGAACTGGAGCGTGAGCACGGAATCGTTCTCGGGTGTAATGTTGTAGGTTATGGTCTTCCTGCCCCCGAAGGCCTGCAGGCCATACAGAGCGCCGAGCGCCTTTTCATTCTCCAGATTGTTGTAGCAGATCTCATAGTCGATCGGATTGGAGGCCTTCACGTCGACGCTGACGCGGTAGTTCTTTCCGGCCTTGACCGGTGCGCCGGTCTCCGCAAAGAGCTTCACCTTCCAGGCCTCCCTGCCGTCAGCGGGTACCTTGGTGATTGCGATGGTCGCGGAGGATTTGTTGTTGGACAGCTTCGCGGCATAGTCCTCGTGAGCCCAGCAGTTGATGGGCGTGACTGAGGTCACGGGTGCTCCATCCAGGCCGGTGATTTCCTCGACCTTGACGCCGCTGACCGTCACTTTATTTGGTGCGCCGGTCATGCCGAGCATGAGCTGAAGTGTCAGTTCAGCGTCAGTGGAGGGGCTGACCACATTCCGGACAGTCTTGGTGCCCTTGGCCTTCAGTTCGTAATATTCGCCGACCGCCTTCTCCTCCGCTCCGTTGTTGTAGAACAGGTTGTAGTTGAAAGCCTTATCCGACTTAAGCTTGTAGGTGATCCGGTAGGATCTGCCCGCCTTGAGCCGGGCTCCTGTCTCCACGAAGAGCTTGGTCTTCCAGTCCGCACGTTCGTCGGGAACGGCCGTAATGTTCAGTGTTGCAGAAGAATTATTGTTGGAGAGCTCCGTCTGATAGCCCGCATCCGTCCAGGTGTGGACGGGAGCCCAGGCCGTAAGCGTATCTTCCATGAGGTTATCGCCCACGGTCTCATCCAGCTCCTCGACATCAATGCTGCTTATCGTCACGGTGTTGCCCGCGCCGGCGTTTCCGAGGGAGAACTGGAGGATGAGCGTGGCGTCATTTTCCGGCACCACTTCGAATACGACGGTCTCGCCGGAGGAGGAAGCGGTAAGCTCATATCTGGCGCCGACGCCCTTCTCAACCTCCGCGTTGTTGTAGCAGATCTCGTAGGGGAATTCATTTTCTGCCGCCACATTCGCGCTGATGCGGTAGGACTTGCCGGCCGTCAGGGTAACGCCGGTCTCCGCGAAGAGCTTTGTCTTCCACGCCTCCTGAGAGCCGTCCGGCACGGTGTCGAAGCGCACGGCTGCTGAGCTGCCGTCGCCGCGGAGCACAGCGGCGTACTCCTCGTGGGCCCACATGTTGAAGGAGTTCGGGGTGACCGTCTCAATGGTCTGCGGCTCGTCGCTGGCCTCCTCCCATTTCTCGAGAGTCACCTGGTTCACGGTAAAGGTCGTTCCGGCAGGACTGTTTCCGAGCTGGAACTGGAGCACGAGGTTGCTGGTCGCCGTGTCCGCTGCCACCTCGAATTCCTTCTCAAAGTTCTTCGTCTCCCCGGCGGCGATGCTAAGGCCGTACATGCCCTCATAGCCTTTCTCCAGCTCCCCGTTGTTGAGGCAGATCTCGAAGCTCACGTCCTTGCTGGAGGCGGCTTCTGCAGTGACCTTGTACTTGGCACCAGCTTCCAGTGTCGTGTGGGTATCCACGAACAGCTTGGACTTCCAGACGCCGATGTCAGCCTGGGGAACCGCGCTTACGGTCAGCGCATTGCCGCTTAAGCTCTGTGTGTAACGATCGTCATGATTCTCCCACACATTAAGGCCAGAGATCTCTAAGGGTTCATAGGCAGCCTCAATCGTCACATTTCCTTCGTAAGCCGGTTCCAGTTTCTCGAGCTTAACGCTGTTGACCGTGAAGGTATTCTCTGCCTGGCTCAAACCGAGCTGGAACTGAATGACGAGCTTCTCCGTGCCGGCCGTGAATTCAGTGCTCCAGGTCCCCGAGCCTGCATCGCCGAGATTTGGATCGTAGAGGGCGCCGTAACCTTTTTCAGCCTCCCCGCTGTTGAAACAGATTTCAAAGTTCATCGCTTTTTCCGAGGAAGCGGCCACCGTGGCCCTGTACTTTGCATCCGCCTCCAGTTCCGCATCGACAGCGACGAAGAGTTTTGATTTCCAGACGCCGGTATCAGATTCCGGAACGGCATCAATATACAGCGCCATGCCTGCGAGCGACTGCTCGTAACCGCCGTCATGATTCTCCCATGCGGAGCAATCAGCGGATACTTCCTCATAATGTTCCGGTCTCGATACGGCTTCCTCGTGCTCCGGTATATATTGTTCGACCTTCACGTCCTGGACTGTGATGGTATTTCCAGCAGGCGTTTTGCCGACTTGAAGCTGGACCACCAGCTCACCGGAGTCTGCATTTTCCGCCACCTCGAATTCCTGGACGAAGGAAGATGTCGCGCCGCCTGCGATACTCTGGCCGTAGAGGGCGCCGTAACCCTTCTCCGCGTTTCCCTTGTCATAGCAGATTTCGAAGGGCATATCCTTTTCAGATGAGATGGTCGTCGTGACCTTGTATTGGAACCCCGGCGCAAGGGATGTGCCGGTACCCACGAACAGCTTGGAGAAATAGTATTCCTGCTGCGCCGTCGGGATAGCGTTGATGGTCAGAGACAGATCGTTCAAGGTCTGCTCGTAGCCATCGTCATGACTCTCTGCTGTGGACAGGGCCGGAAGTTCCACCGGCTGGTAGCCGCTCTCGCCGGGCTCCACTGTCGACGTGCTGACAGTGGGATAAGCGAAGGAGTCCGGAAGGATGGAGGAACCCGTGCCGGTGACTGTGCCGATCTTGAGGTTGCTGACCGTGATGGTATTGCCGGATGTGTCTTCGGTCTTACCGAGCTGGAAGCGCAGGATGATTGGTCCATCGCTCTCTTCCGGTGTGAAGCTGTAGCTGACGGTCTGGCTTTCCCCGGCGGTGAGGCTCCGGTCGTAGAGGGCGCCGTAGCTGTTCTCATTTGCGCCGTCAAAGCAGACCTCGTAGCCCGGCTGGTTCTTCTTCGCGGTGATGTCGAAGCTGACGTTGTACTTGTCTCCGGCCTTCGGCGTGACGCCGGTGTTGATGAGAAGCTTGGAGTTCCAGACGTCGCGGCCCTCCTCGGGTGCTTCCGAGATGGTCAGTGTCGCGCTGTCTCCCTCGGAGGAAACGCTCTGGTTGAAACCGTCCGCATGCTGCTCATAAACGTTGGTGCCGGCGCGGTAGGAGAAGGTGTCGGGAAGCACGTTGACGTACTTCACCTTCTTGTCCGGGTTTTTCCCCGTATTGTAGGAGAAGCCGGCCGGAAGAACGCTTGTGTACTTAAGATCCACGGACTCTACGCGGAGGTTCTTCAGCGTGACGGTATTGCCGGAGGCAGTATCCGTTTTGCCGAGCTGCATACGAATCGTCAGCGGGCCGTGGCTGGCATCCGGTGTGATGAGATATTCGACGTGGTCGGCCCCGCCGGCGGTGAGCTTCCTGCCGTAGAGGGCGCCGTAGGCATTTTCGGTGTCGCCGTCGAAGCAGACTTCGTAGTCAGCCTGGTCACGGGCAGAGGCGAGGTCAAACAGGACCCGGTAGCTCTTGCCGGCTGTCAGAGTCACGCCGGTGGCGGCATAGAGCTTGGCCTTCCACACACCGCGGTCATCCGCGTTGGCCGGCGCCTGGGTAATCCTCATCGTGGCGCTCTCGGCGCTCTCCTCGAGGCTTACAACGTACCCGTCGTCGTGATGCTCATAAACCGTGTCGATGCTGCTGTAAGAGAATCCAGGCATCCCAATGGGCGTATAGGCGACCGGTACCAGCTCCTCGTGGGATGCGCCCGTATCGACCGAGCCATCCAGGGCGAAGCCCTCGGGCAGGACACTGACGTAGTGATCGATGACCTTGTCCACGCGGACGTTTCCGACAATGATCTGAGCGCCCTCCCTCACTTCACCGAGGGAGAACTGGAGGATGAGCTCATCGCCCTCTCCGGTTCCCGCGATGACCGCTTCACATACGGTCACCTTATCGGCGACCAGGTTCTGGCCATAGAGGGCGCCGTAGCCTTTCTCCTCATCTCCGTTATTGAAGAGAACTTCGAAGGGCATGTCCTGATCGCACATCACGTCAGCGGTGACGCGGTAGCGAACACCCGCTTCCGGATAGAGGCCGGTCCTTACGTAGAGCCTGGATTTCCAGATGCCGGACTCCCAGGAGGCGGAGATGTAATTGAGATTGATCACGCCGCCCTTGCGCACGGGAATGTTGGTATAGCCCTGGTCATGCTTCTCATAGACGAGGGATTCCTTCTCAAAGTCGATCGGCGCGGGCAGGGCATTCTCATACTCGAGCTCATCCTCATACTCTTTGACCTCGACTTCCGTGAAGTCGATGGTGAAAGGCTCGAGCATGCCGAGCTGAAGGTCCAGATAACCTGATCCGCTGGAGGCGATATAAATGCCGGTGATGGAGTTCTCGCCCTTTACGATCGGGAATTCCTGGAAATCGCCGAACTTGACCGTGCCGGCCACATCAGAGATGAAATGATAGGTCACGAAATAATCCCGCCCCGCAACGGTGGGATAATTGCATTCCAGCTTGACGTGCCAGGCTTCGCCGTCGGTCTCGGTAGCCGTAAAGCGGTAGACGCCATCCACTGCCTCGCCGCTGCCCGCCACCGTATCGCCTTCGAATTTGGCGTTGAACATGGTGGTCTGCACGCTGACCGGCGTCACATCGCCCCCGTCGGCCTTGGTTTCATAGGCTTCCGGCGGGAAATCCCGGAATTCCGGCATTTCAAACTCCGGAAAATCATTCCATTCAGCCGTTTCTTCCTCAGCAGCTTTCACAGTCTCCTCCGCCTCCGCAGCCGGCGCTTCGGCCTGCGGAACGGCGGACTCGCAGCTGGAAAGCAGCAGCGCAAACAGAAGAACGACCGCTGTCAGGAACCTTGCTCGTCTCATAAGTTACCCTCCTTCATTTACTGACTCCCCCTGCGGCGTGCCGGGCGGATCGGTCTGGCCGTGCGCCGGCCCCCTCTGTCAGCTCCGATTACAGCGCATCTCCTCCGGACAGATTGCCGGCCGGAAAAAGGCAGAGCACCCGGTGTCCGAACAAGATGTGTGCAAAATGTAAACACGCCATACTTTAATATATTCAGGATTACTATAAATCCTGGGTTTTTTCATGTCAAGGAAGGATGTTTTCCAGCATGTTTTTTACAAATATCGTATATTTTACCTTACATTTTTTCAAACGCCCCTTTGTTGAATTTACATTCTGTAAATCTTGCTTTTTCTTTTTCTCCATGCTATGATGTCTTCATCAAAACACCTGACAACGGAGATAAGCAAAAATGGCGATGAAACGAATCACCATGCAGGACATTGCGGATGCCTGCGAATTGTCCCGCAACACGGTCTCGAAGGTTTTTAACGACCGCGGCAGCGTGCCGGAAGCCACCAGACAGCAGGTCCTCGCCAAGGCGCGGGAGCTGGGTTATTATCCATTTCCCAAAGAAGAAGAAATACAGACCGGGCGAGGGGGGAACATAGCAATCCTGACCCAGCACAAGCTGCTGAGCCACAACTTTGGCGCCTACTTTATCACCAGCTTTACCGACCAGATCAGCCGCGCCGGCTATGCCATCCAGATCTATGAGATCTCCCCCGTAGAGATCACCGCCAGACACCTGCCCCCTCATTTCGACCCGGACCAGACCGTGGGTATTCTGGGGATCGAGCTCTTCGACCGGGATTACTACGAGCTTATCTGTTCACTGAAAAAGCCGACAGTCTATGTGGACGGGCACGCCCATGCCAATGAGGCGCTGATCAAGTGCGATACCCTCTCCATGGAGAACCTCACCAGCGAGACCGCCCTCGTCAGCCACATGATCGCCGGCGGGGCCAGACGGATCGGTTTTGTGGGGGATATCAATCACTGCAACAGCTTTTACGAGCGCTGGGTCGGCTATAGCACGGCGCTTCACAAGGCAGGTCTGCCGGTCGACCGGAAGCTCTGTATCCTTAAAAAGGACAGCGAGCTCTACGGAGATCCAGACTGGTTCCTGGCGCAGCTGGCTGCTCTGCCCGCCATGCCGGACGCCTTTGCCTGCGCCAACGACTTCATCGCCATTCATCTGATGACCGCTCTGAAAAGAATGGGTCTGTCCATTCCCCAGGATGTGATGATCGCCGGCTTTGACGGCTCACCCGAGTCCCTCATCGTCGATCCGGCCCTGACCACCGCGCGGATACCGAGCACGGACATCGGCCGGCTGGCTGCGGTCTTTCTGGAAAGACGGATCCAGTTTCCTGATTTTCCCTATCAATGGACATATGTAAAGACCACGCCGATCTGGGGGGCGAGTACCCGCTGATTGGACCGAGAGGGGGCTTTTTGACCGTTCCTGACTGTCAAAAAGCCCCTTCTTTCTGTTTCTGAAAATAAAAACCCTGCGGGTGGTCCGGGAAAGGACCATCCGCAGGGCCTCTTATGAGGAATATGATGAAAACTTATTCAGGCCGGCCTTATGGAATCAGGCGGCGGGAGCCAGTGCCTCCTCGGCGCCCGCAGCGTAGGCAGCGGCGTTGAGGCCGGCGATGCGGCCGAAGACTACGAAGTCGCAGACAGCGTTGCCGCCGATGCGGTTGCCGCCGTGGACACCGCCGGTGGTCTCGCCGGCAGCGTAGAGGCCGGGAATGACCTCACCCTCGGTGCTGATGACTTCAGTCTCAGTGTTGATCTTGATGCCGCCCATGGTGTGGTGGATGCCGGGGGCGATCTTGATGGCATAGAAGGGAGCTGTGCTGAGATCAGCGTCCATGCCGTTGTCGCGGCCGAACTCTTCGTCGACGCCTGCGGCGACAGCAGCGTTCCAGGTATTCATGGTCTCGACAAAGGCGTCGATGGCGTCGCCCTCAAGGCCCATGTTGGCAGCCAGCTCTTCATAGGTGGCGCCGGTGGAGGCCATGCCCAGATCGATGTACTGCTGGGCGGACTTGTTGTGGTCGACCAGGTTCTGGTCGAAGACGATGTAGGCGTAGCCGCCGGTCTGCTGCAGCTCAGCGGCGGAGACGGCGTCGCGGGTGGCCAGGTCGTTGGTGAAGCGCTTGCCCTCCTGGTTGACCAGGATGGAGCCAAGGCTTCTCATCTTCTCGGAAACGAGAACACTGGTCTCCTGGTAGACGGTCGGGTGAAGCTGGATCTGATCCATATCGACTGTGGCAGCGCCGACCGCCTCAGCCATGAGGATACCGTCGCCGGTAGCGCCCGGATGGTTGGTGGTGACGGCGTTGGCGAGGCTCTCGTTGTAGCTGGTCATCATTTCGTAGTTGGAGCCGAAGCCGCCGGCCGCGATGATGACAGCGCCCGCGTTGATGGTGTAGATGTGATCGGCATCTTCAGCCATGACGCCGCAGGCCGCGCCGTCCTCCATGAGGATCTCGGTGGCGGTGGTGTTCAGCATGACAGTGATTTCATTTTCCTTGACGACGTCGTTCAGCTTGGCGATCAGGTAAGAGCCGACCGGGCTGCCGTCCTCCGGAGAATGGAGGTACTTGTGGGTGGTGCCGCCGGTGGCCGCGACCTTGGGCAGGGGGGCGCCGATGGAGTCGAGCCAGTCGATGGCTTCGGCGCTGTTCTCAGCCATGGTGGTGACCAGGTCGATGTCGTTCAGCTGGTGGCCGCCGTTCATGGTGTCCTCGATGAATTCCTGGACGCCGCTGTCGGTGATGCCCTGCTCGGCCTGGAACTTGGTGCCGGCTGCGTTCATGCCGCCGGAGGCCTTCAGGCTGTTGCCGCCGACCATGGGCATTTTCTCAAGGACGATGACCTCGGCGCCTTCCTGGGTGGCTCTGACAGCTGCGGTCAGGCCAGCGCCACCGGCGCCGACGATGACGACGTCGCAGTCAAGGGTCTCGGCGCTCTTCTCGGCTGCCTCCCCAGCTTCGGGAGCGACCTCGAAGGGAGCGGTGTCGATGCCGGCCTTGGTCAGGGCATCCAGAACGCCGGCCTTGATGGCATCGCTGGTGACGGTGGCGCCGGAAATGCCGTCGACCATGACGCTGTTCGCCTCCACAATGGCGGGCGGCAGCATCTCGGCCGCGACGGTGCCGATGCCTTCGGTCTCGTTGTGTTCAATGACTTCCACAGAGTAGATGGTGGTTGCGTCCGCGGTGACTTCGACGACGACGTCGCCGTCGATGCCCTTGCCGGTACCGGTCTCGGTCACGGCGCCTTCAGCGGCGGCTGCGGGCTGAGCGGACGTCTCTGCGGCGGCTTCTGTTCCGGCTGCGGGCTCTTCAGCTGCCTCGGCTGCGGGCTCCTCAGTTGAAGCCTCCTCGGCGGTCTCCTCCACAGCTGCCTCGGCTGCGGGCTCAGACGCGCTCTCAGCAGGTTTCAAGCTGTAGGAACAGGCGCTAAGGCTTACGGCCATGGCCATCGCAAGTATGAATGAAACTGCTTTTTTCATGTTGCTTCCTCCCTTTTGATCGTGCATTTTTCATGCTTGGCCGGTCCTGGACCGGCGCTCTTTTACAGAATAACACAGGGGGGATAAGATTAGAAATTCATTCTTTTCATCATTTCCATTCATTGATAGAATAGTAACATGATTTCATTTCCCGGAGGAAGCCTTATGGAAAACCGGTCTTTGCGCTACGTTTTAGCCATCGCGGAGCATCAGAACCTCACCAAGGCGGCGGAGTCCCTCTATATCGGGCAGCCGACGCTCAGCAAATTTTTAAGCAGTCTGGAGCAGGAGCTGGGGCTGAAGCTCTTTAGCAGACTGGGCAACAGGTACGTCCTCACCTACGCCGGGGAGCGGTATGTGGCGCGGGCGCGGCAGATCCTGCAGCTCGAGGCGGACCTCAAGGCCGAGATGGCGGACATCGTCCGGAACGATTGCGGCGTGCTCCGGGCCGCCTTCGCCCCCATGCGCTGCTCCTACCTGCTCCCGGTCGTGCTGCCCGCTTTCCGCCGGAAGTACCCCAACGTCCGGATCACCGTCCTTGAGGGCAATTCCGCGGAAAATGACAGGCGCCTCCTAGCGGGCGAGGCGGACGTGATCTTTTACACCAAATCCGCGGAAACGAACCCCCTGCTCACCTACCACACACTGGGCGAGGAGGAGCTGCTTTTCTGCACCTCCCAGGGGCACCCGCTGGGCCGATACGCCCGCCCTGCGCCGGATGGCGGATATCCGCTGATCGACCTTGGCCACCTCAAAGATGAACTCGTCCTCCTGCTCCGACCCGGGCAGCGCACGCGCCAGATCGTCGACAACGTGATTCGGGAGCAAAAGCTCACGTTCCCCAACACCCTGGTCACCTCCAACATGATGGCCATCATGGGCATGGTGTCCAAAGGCTACGGCGTCTCCTTCCTCCTCGACTCCCACCTCCGCCACCTCACCTCGGAGCTGAAGATCGACCGCTACAGGTTCGGCAGCCGACCGGTCGTGAACAATTTCGTAGCGGCGACACGAAAAGGCAGCTATCTGTCGCGGTATGCGGAGGCATTTATTGAGATCGTCAGGAGTGAGTGGGAATAAGCGGGGAATCAGGGACGGCTGAGCTGGAATCAGGGACGGTTCCTTTTCCACTTTTCGGCTGCGAGAATAGAAACTGGGAATCAGGGACGGTTCCTTTTCCCACTTTTCAAAATGAAAAGTGGGAAAAGGAACCGTCCCTGATTCCCATTTTCTCACTTGCCGACGGCAATGCTGCGAAGCCGCTCAGCCAAGATTCCCCCGGCTGAATTGCCGGCGGTGATCACAAGCATGCGGAGGATCATATCTCCGTTCCAGGCGCCGGCGGCATGGAAATAAAACATGTCCGCGACGCAGTGTTCCGCCCCGCAGAGGATGAAGCCCACAACGCCCAGGAAGATGGCAGCATACTTGGCCAGCTCGTGGACGTTGTTCTTGAAGCCGTCTACCGCAATAAAAATGAAGATGTTGCAGAGGACGCCCAGAAGGAAGAGGCTGAGGAGGTTGTCATTTGCCTTGACCTCGCAGAGGGAGGCGGCCTTCTCGGCGAGGGAGGCTGCGCGGGAGAGCCTGAGGATCAGGGCCGTGCCCGCGGTACCGATGAGGTTGCCGATCCAGATGACCGGGAGCATGAGGGCGTAGTCCTTGCCGTTCTGAAAGACGTAACAGACTTTGCCGGTGTAGAGGTGGAAGCCGTTGGTGCAGATCACGAAGAGGCCGACGGAGAAGAGGGAGGCACCGATGACCTTGTCGTCCATGGCCAGAAAGAGCATGCCACCCAGGCCGATGCAGAAGCCGGCGAGGATGGCGGAGACGAGTACCTTGCATGTTTTCATCATTTTTTTAATATCTCCTTATTGAAGTGGAAATTGGGAATTGAAGACGGTTCCTTTTCCCGCTTTCTTTTGGGTAGTGATGGAATCTGGGAGTCAGGGACTGTACCTTTTCCCGCTTTTCATTTTATGAGAAGTGGGAAAAGGATCCGCCCCTGATTCCCAGTTTCCCGCCTTCCAGTTTCAGCCAAACATCTCCTTCTCGACCGCCCTGGCCAGCGCCTCGAGTCCTTCCCGGTCCTCCTCAGTGAACCGTTCCTTGATCGGGCTGTCGATGTCCAGGACGCCGACGACCTTCCCACCGCTGTGGATGGGCACGACGATCTCCGACCGTGACGCCGAATCGCAGGCTATATGCCCGGGAAATGCATGCACATCCAGCACCAGCTGCGTCTCATCCAACGCCGCCGCAGTCCCGCAGACGCCCTTCCCGAAGGGGATCTCCACACAGGCCAGATTTCCCTGGAAGGGTCCCAGCACCAACAGCTCGCCCTCGGCCAGGTAGAAACCTGCCCAGTTGACGTCCGCCAGGGACGTGTAAATCAGGGCCGAAAGGTTGGCCAGGTTGGCCGTGAAATGCGGCACGCCGCGGACGATTTCCTCCGCCTGGGCGACCAGGACCTTGTAATCTGTTTTTTTCATATGATTTCTCCATTCAGATGGGAAACTGGGAATCAGGGACGGTTCCTTTTCCCACTTTTCATTTTATGAAAAGTGGGAAAAGGAACCGTCCCTGATTCCCAGTTTCCCACCTTCCCCATTTACAGCGCGTAGAACCTGCGCGCTCTCTCATCAATAAACAAATCTTCCCTGACTGCGAAGCCCCCTTCGAGCCGAATGTCGTCCGAAGCGGCTCCGACGAGGACCTTGAAGCTGCCCTTCTCGACCTTCCAGCGCATTTCCTCGTCCAGGAAAGCCATCTGAGAGGGAAGTACCTTGAATTCCACCGTCTTCTCCTCACCGGGTTTCAGCGCTACCCGTCTGAAGCCGACCAGCTCCATCACCGGCCGCACCACGGACGCATACTCGTCAGCCAGATAGAGCTGCACGATTTCTGTCCCCTCGCGGTCGCCGGTGTTGGCCACCGTGAAGGAGATCGTGACCTCCTCGTCCGGGGCGACGGCTGCACTGCTCACCTTCAAATCTCTGTAGGCGAATTCCGTATAGGAAAGTCCATGGCCAAAAGAATACCTTGGACGGTGCGGTCTGTCAACATAATCCGGGAAACCGATGGACATGGCCTGATGCCAGCAGCAGCCGTTCTCGTGGCTGTAGACGACCGGGACCTGCCCCGCGTTGTAAGCCACGCTGACAGGCAGCTTTCCGGAGGGATTGATGTCGCCGGTCAGCACGCCGGTCACCGTCTCCGCAGTGTAGGACGCCGGGCAGAATGCCTCCACGATGGCGTCCAGGCATTCGTCCGCCGCATCGCTGGAGATTGGTCTTCCTCCGAAATGAACACCGACCATCTTCTTCCCCATCCCATCAATCTTCCTGATCAGGCTGTCCTGGCAGGCGGGCAGGTTGATGTCCGTGGAATCGATGCCTTCGCCCATGGTGGCGATGGAGCCCGTGCCGTATTTGCCGCCCAAC
>CAMONF010000017.1 GCA_946620335.1 uncultured Clostridia bacterium | reverse complement strand
TGTTCTGAAGAGAGGGCAGGAGTATGTCTTCCGGGGCACGGTGGCCATCCGTAAGGGCGCCAGGGTCATGGAGCATCCGGAGGTCTTCGCCCCGGACAAATATGAGGAGAAGATCCGCACGCTGGTTCCGGTCTACGGCCTGACCAAGGGACTGACCGGCAACACTGTTTCCAAAGCGGTCCGGTGGTGCCTGGACCATCTTCTCCATGACCAGGAGTATCTGCCGGAGGAAATGGTCCGGGTGACGGGACTTTTGGGGGAGCGGCAGGCTGTGGAGGACATTCATTTTCCGAAAAATGAAGACACCCTCATGGCCGCCCGCGACCGCCTGGTCTTCGACGAATTCTTCCTCTTCATCCTGGCCATGCGGCTCCTCAAGGAGAGCGCGGCGGAAGTGCAAAATGCCTTCCCCATGGAGATGGGCTGGGAGATCGAGGAACTGATCGACCGCCTGCCCTACCGCCTCACAGCCGCCCAGGACCGGGTCTGGCACGAGGTGGAGGCGGACCTCGGCAGCGAAAAAATCATGTCCCGCCTGATCCAGGGCGACGTGGGCAGCGGCAAGACGGTCATCGCCTTCCTGGCCATGATCATGGCATCGCTGAACGGCTACCAGAGCGCCCTCATGGCGCCGACCGAAGTCCTGGCCCGCCAGCACTACGAAAAGCTCTGTAAAATGAAGAACGACTACGGCCTTGACGTCGTCCGCCCGGTCCTCTTGACGGGTTCCCTCAAGGCGGCGGAGAGAAGGGCAGCCCTGAAGGCCATCGAAAGCGGAGAGGCCAACTGCGTGATTGGGACCCACGCCCTGATCCAGACCGGCGTCACTTACCAGGCCCTCTCCCTGGTCATCACCGACGAACAGCACCGCTTCGGCGTCTACCAGCGGAAGGCCCTGACCGAGAAGGGTGCGCCGCCCAACATGATGGTCATGTCGGCGACGCCCATCCCCCGGACGCTCGGCGTCATTTACTACGGAGATCTGGACATATCCGTCATCGACGAGCTGCCTGCCAGGCGGCTTCCCATCAAGAACGCGGTGGTGGGCCCCGGCTGGCGCCCGAACGCCTGGAAATTCATCCGCAAAGAGCTGGAGGCCGGCCACCAGGCCTACGTGATCTGCCCCATGATCGAGGCCAACGAGGAGATCGAGGCCGAGAACGTCATCGATTACTCGAAGCTCATCGCGAAGGAGTTCCCGGACCACAAAGTCGCCATGCTCCACGGCCGCATGAAGCCCGAGGAGAAAAATAAGATCATGGCCGCCTTCGCCGCCGGTGAGGTCCGGATCCTGGTATCCACCACCGTCGTGGAGGTCGGCGTGGACGTCCCCAACGCCACGGTCATGCTGATCGAGAACGCCGAGCGCTTCGGCCTGGCGACCCTCCACCAGCTCCGCGGGCGTGTCGGACGAGGGGATGCCCAGTCTTACTGCATTTTCCTGGCAGGGCAGTCCTCGGAGGATATTTCCGAACGCCTCACAATCCTGAGCGAGTCCAACAACGGCTTTGAGATCGCCGAGAAGGATTTTGAGCTGCGAGGCCCCGGCGACCTCATGGGCATCCGCCAGAGCGGCGAAGCCATGTTCCGCCTGGCCGACGTATCGCGGGACAGGAAGGCCCTCACCCTCGCGGGAAGACTGGCGGCGGATATCCTCCACGACGATCCGGCGCTCCTTGGCGAAGAGATGAGCGGTCTTAAGAGGCGGATCAGGGATTTTATGGCTGAAAATGAAGGCAGTGTGATCCTGTGACGCATAAAATGGCATTTTGTTATACAATCGTAAAATAATCATAAGATTTGGGCCATAACTCCAAACTTTGGCAAAACGCCGAAAAACAGCAAAAATAGCTTGCATTATTTTGTTGACTTTGCTATAATAAGGTTGACAATATAATTAGGCTAAGCCGGAAAGTAAAGGAGAACCATGAACGTAGGCATCATTGCACATAACAGCAAGCGGACGTTGATCGAAGACTTCTGCATTGCATATAAGGGTATTCTCTCTAAGCACGACATTTACGCGACCGGCACCACGGGCCGGCGTATCGAAGATGTTACAAGTCTCCATGTACACAAGTTTTTACCGGCTTCCCTCGGTGGTGACAAGCAGTTCACCGAGATGATCGAGCGGAACGCCATGGATATGGTCATCTTTTTCTACAATCCGTCCATGATCGACCCGAAGGATCCGGATGTGGTCAAGGTCCTGACAGCATGCGACCAGAACAATATCCCGATGGCTACCAACATCGCCACCGCGGAGCTTCTGATTCTGGGACTTGGCAGAGGAGATCTGGACTGGCGTCTTATGACCCAGAGCAGCGACATTCAAAAGTGAGCGGTAATCGCAGAAGCCCGGCGGTAAGTCCGGGCTTTATTTTTTTGCCTCTAAGACCGAAGCGGTGCCTCTCCCGGGCTGAGTTCGCAAAATACAGGCTGCCTGCAAGGCGGCCGCGATGACCTGCGGCAGAAGGCATTCCGGAAGGTTCCGGCGGACACCTTCGGGATTGACAGGTCAAAGCAAAGATGCTTTAATCGTAGAAAGCAGGGCAAAGTATGCCCTCTATCCCGGGCCGCATAAGGAAAGAGCCGCGACGGAGAAAGGAAGACCGATTTGAGAGTAATCGCAGGAAGCGCAAGATCGATGCCCATCAGGACAGTCAAGGGACTGGACGTGCGTCCCACCACAGACAGGACCAAGGAGACCCTTTTCAATATCCTGGCACCCTGGATCCCGGGCGGCAGCTTTCTGGACCTCTACGCGGGGAGCGGCGCCATCGGCATTGAGGCGCTGAGCCGCGGCGCGAAGCGCGCGGTCTTTGTGGAGCAGTCCCGGCGGGTGCAGGAGCTGATCAAGGAGAACCTGACCTTCACCAAACTGATCGATCGGGCCACCATCGTCAAGGGCGACGTCAACGCCGTCCTGAGGACGCTGGAGGGAAAGGGAAAGTTCGACGTCATCTTCATGGATCCTCCCTTCGGGCATGAACTGGAAAAGGAGACCCTCCGGATCCTGACGGAGTGCGACCTTCTGGAAGAGGACGGTATTATCGTGGTGGAAGCCTCCCCCAAAACCGACTTCTCATACCTGGAGGACATGGGGTATGTGAAGGTCAAAGAGCGGGTCTACGGGATGAGCCAGCACATCTTTTTGAAACCGGCTGACCGGGTATGACGATAGGCTGACCGGCCGCGGAAGACAGGAAAAATGACAACATTGAGCGGGAGCCGCGGACGGCTCCGAAAGGCGGAAGAGATGAGAAGAGCGGTCTATCCGGGCACTTTTGACCCGGTCACCAACGGCCACCTGGATATTATACGGAGAGCTTCTGCGCAATTTGACGAAGTCATCGTCGGCGTTTTGGTCAATTCGCAAAAAACTCCGTTGTTTTCTACCGAAGAACGTGTTAATATACTAAAAGAAGTGACCAGTGATATTCCGAATGTCGTGGTGCGTTCATTTTCGGGACTCTCGGTCAATTTTGTGGAGGAATGCCAGGCCCAGGTGATCGTGAGGGGACTTAGGGCCATCACGGACTTCGAGTACGAGCTCCAGATGGCGCAGACCAACCGGATCCTGAATCCGGGAATCGATACCATGTTCCTGATCACATCCCTGGAGTATGCTTACCTTTCCTCTACGACCGTCAGGGAGGTCGCCGCATTCGGGGAGGATGTGGGCAGATTCGTCCCGCCCGTGGTCGCCGAGGCCATGCGGAAGAAGTATCTGGAGAGAAAAGCACAGACGGAAGGCTGACCAGTGTATGGCCGGCTGTTTCGGGTTGGTCAGGTCCGGCCGGGCCGGGAGAAATAATGATAAGGAGAGTGGTGCGCTATGGCCAGCAGAATCGAGCAGATCATTGAAGAAATCGAAGAATATGTAGACAGCTGTAAGTTCCAGCCCCTGTCTACCACCAAGATCGTAGTCAACAAAGAAGAGCTGGAAGAGCTTCTCCGTGAGCTTCGCCTGAAGACGCCGGACGAGATCAAGAGATATCAGAAGATCATTTCCAACAAGGACGCCATCCTGGCGGATGCCCAGGCTAAGGCCGACGGCATCGTGGCCAACGCGGAGGCCAGGGCCAAGGAGCTGGTCAGCCAGCACGAGGTCATGCAGCAGGCTTACGCCCAGGCCAACGAGACCATCAACAAGGCCAATGCCGAGGCCCAGCAGATCCTCGACTCCGCCCAGCAAGACGCCAACAATATCCGCTATTCGGCCATCACCTATACGGACGACATGCTTGCCAACATGGAATCCATTTTAGGCAATACCATAAGCGAGTCCCAGGAGAGATTCAATTCCTTCTTCAGCTCAATGCAGGAAGCCTACAATGTCGTTCGTCAGAATCGCCAGGAGCTTGCGCCGCAGGCTGCCCGCGCCGAGGAGTCACCCGCTGCCACCGCTTCCTATGATGACTATGATGAGGATGTCGATCTGGACGAGGAAGACTGATCCTAATTAAGTGAGATACAGTCGGGGATGTTCTAAGGAGCGTCCCCGCTTTTGTTTTCGCGGGAAGAAGAGGAATCCGGCGCCTGCCGGAGGGCCGAACATATCCCGCCGGGAACAATTTCGTGCAATGTATGCATTTTCTCCGATCGGGAGGACTGCATGCGCCGCATGGATTTGTTCTGCATACGGAGCCATGATTTCTGCCGCTGGCGGAAGCCGGCTCCGACCGCTTCTTGCAGGTCCCTTCCCGGGTCTTCGACCCGAGAACAATGCACAAGCATCACTTGCCCGGGGACCGGTAGTGTGAAAAAAATAGGGAGGATTGTACAATGCAGGAACTTCAGCCTGAAAACGTCTTTACATTTTTCGAGGTGATCTCTTCCATCCCCAGGGGATCGGGCCACACGAGAGCCATTTCTGACTTTATCGCAGGATTCGCCAAGGAGCGCGAACTGGACTATGTTCAGGATAAGATGGGCAATGTCCTGATCCGGAAGGGGGCTACGGCCGGTTATGAGGAGGCGCCCGTGGTGATCCTCCAGGGACACATGGACATGGTCTGCGCCAAGGTGCCCGGCAGCACCCACAACTTTGAGACGGATCCGCTGAAGCTTGTGGTGGAGGACGATTATCTCTACGCCGAAGGCACGACCCTCGGCGGCGATGACGGCATTGCCGTGGCTTACATGCTGGCCATCCTGGATGACGATGAGATCGCCCATCCGGCTCTCGAGTGCCTCTTCACCGTGGATGAGGAGATCGGTCTCCTCGGCGCGGGCGGATTTGACGTGTCCCAGCTCAAGGGCAAGCGCATGATCAATCTGGATTCCGAGGACGAGGGCGTCTTCACGGTCGGCTGCGCCGGCGGTATCCGCGTGGATTCCGTGGTCCCCGTGACCCGGGCAGTGGTAAGGGGCTTTCCGGTCCTTGCGGAGATCAGCGGCCTGAAGGGCGGCCACTCCGGCGAGATGATCGACAAGTGTCGGGCCAACGCCTTAAAGCTCATGGGCCGTCTTCTCTACGAGCTCAATGAAACCTTCGCCATCTCCCTCTGCGACGCCACCGGCGGCGAGAAGGACAACGCCATCCCCACCCAGGCCAGAGCCAGGTTCGTCATCGACGAGGATGACTTCGCCGAAGTCAAGAAGTATATCGACAAGTTCCAGGCCAACCTCCGCAAGGAGTACGCTGGCTCCGATGACGGCATCACCGTCACTGTCGAGGGCGGCCGGACCCACAAGGTGTCCGCCATGTCCCCGGACAGCCAGGACCGCGTCATCGGCTTCCTCATGCAGGTTCCCTACGGTGTCGCCAATATGAGCGGCCTCACAGAGGGCCTCATTCAGACCTCCAACAATGTGGGCATCATGCGGACCGGCGAGGACAGGTTCGTCTCCACATCCCTTGTCCGCAGCTCCGTCCTCTCCCAGAGGGACGCTCTGGCTGCCAGGATCCGCAACCTCACCGAGCTCCTCGGCGGCACTGCCCGTACAAAGGAAGGCTACCCGGCATGGGAGTTCAACCCGGTCTCCCCGCTGAGGGACACCATGGTGGCCGTTTACCAGCAGATGTATGAGGACGATCCCATCATCACCGTGATCCACGGCGGTCTTGAGTGCGGCCTCTTCTACGAGAAGATCAAGGACCTGGACGCTGTCTCCATTGGACCGGACCTGATGGACATCCACACACCGGGCGAGAAGCTGTCCATCTCCTCCGCCCAGCGTGTCTGGAACTTCCTCCTGAGCGTGCTGGCTTCCCTGGCAGTCTGACAGGGAGAGCCCGGTACCCGGCCGGAGGCCTGTTCCTTTGACTGAACGGCTGCCCCCGATGGAGGTGTTCTATGGAAATACAGCTCTGGAGAGAGATTCTCCACCCCTATGAGCAGGCGGTCGCGGAGCTCATGGTCAAGTTCCGCGCCCTGCGGGAGGAGTACAGGCACAACAACCAGTATTCTCCTATAGAGAATGTGTACGGCCGCGTCAAGTCGGTCTCCAGCATTCTCGAGAAAATGCAGAGGAAGAACGTCCCCTTCGAGCGCATGGAGGCGGAAATCGAGGATATAGCCGGGATCCGCATCATCTGCCAGTTCGTGGAGGACATCGAGGCGGTGGCCAGGGCAATAGAGACCCGCACCGATATGCACGTCATCAGCATCAAGGACTACCTGACCAACAAGAAGAAGAGCGGCTACCGCAGCTTCCATGTCATCATTTCCTATACCGTGCAGACCATCCATGGGCCCAAGGACCTCCTGGCGGAGATCCAGATCCGGACCATGGCCATGAACTTCTGGGCCACGACTGAGCACTCCCTCCAGTACAAGTACCGGGGGCGGATCCCGGAGCACATCTCCGAACAGCTCCAGGAGATCGCGGACGCCATTTTCACCATGGACACGGCCATGGGCCTGGTCCGGAGCGAAATCATCGACTCCCAGCTGGATTCCCAGATCCAGACGGAGCTGGTCCAGACCATCCTGACCTCCATCGAGAACCTTTACCGGGTGGAGAGCGCCCGCGAAGTGGAGAAGATCCAGACCGAGTTCTACGAAGTCTTCAAGGCGGGAGACCTGGACGAGCTGAGGCGGTTCCAGCGGCAGCTGGACATCATCGCCGAGGGCGCCCGGGCCCAGTCCGTGGAGGACAAGCTCACGGGAATCGATAAAATCATCTGACGAGAGGAGCAGCCTTGACACAGCTTTCCCCGGTCGGCTTTCTTCCGGCCGGCTATCTTGAAAAAATGAATACACTACTCGGGAAAGACTATCCAGCCTACTGCGATAGTCTTTCCTGTCTGCCTGTCAGAGGCCTCCGGCTCAATACGCTCAAAATGTCGCCGGAGGCTTTTTCACATCTTGCCCCGGGACTTTTTGG
>CAMONF010000016.1 GCA_946620335.1 uncultured Clostridia bacterium | reverse complement strand
GGCGACACCTACGCCTACGACGAGGAGGGAAAGAAGACCCAGAAGGCAAGGGAGGACGCGGCCAAGGAGCGGATCTACTCCCTGTTGCCGGAGGACCAGAAAAATGAATTCATTTCCCTTTTCGACGAGTTCGAGGCCAGCGAGACCGCGGAGGCGCGGTACGCCCATGCCATGGACAACTTGCAACCGCTCATTTTGAACCACAGCAACGAGGGTGGAGACTGGCGCGAGCATGGCGTGTCCGCGGAGACGGTCTACGGGCGCCAGCGGAAGACGCGGCTGGGGTCGGAGAAGCTTTATGAAGTGTCCGATGCGATTATTCAGGAGAATGTGAGGCGGGGGAGCCTGAAGCCGTGAGGCTGAAACTGGGAATGAGGGACGGTTCCTTTTCCCACTTTTCAGAGAAAAGTGGGAAAAGGAACCGTCCCTCATTCCCAGTTTCGTTTATTCCGCGTTCTCCAGCAGGAAGGAAGCAAAGGTCGCAGTGTGCTCACTCTCAGCCCCATTCCCGGTGGCGAAGAGCCCGATATAGGCCCCGACAAAGCCTCCGGCTGTCTCGGACCCGAGGAAGTCCCCGCTGACGTCCGAGGCCAGCACGAATCCTTCGTCCTCGCCTACAGAGAGCGTAAAGTGGTTGGATTCGGAGCGGATCGTCAATACATAGCTCTCTGCCTCGGGCAGGCAGGCCTCGCCGAGCACTGTCTCGGCGTAGTGGCGGATGCCGATACTGGTATCGCAGACGACGCGCAGGGCTCTGGCGCAGACCTTGCCGGGCTCGGGGGCGGCTTTCATTTCCAGGCGGACCTGGTTGGCCTCGTTCTGGATGATGATGAGTCCTGCGGCCTCGGAGCCGGAGAAGGCGGCGCTCATGACCGCCTGCGCGGTAAAGTCGAAGGATTGAAGGCGTCTGCCGTAGAAGGGCAGCGTCTTGTCGGTGTGGCCGCACTTCAGCATGTGAGTCATGAAATCGGCCGCATCTTCGCCCTCGAACTCTGTGGGCACCATGCCCGTCGGCAGCATGCGAATCGTAAGGCCCTTCTCATCCCGGGAAATGAAGTCATCCTGCGGCGTCCCCAGGTAGTTCCAGGCCATGGAGGGGGCAGCCTTCGTGAAGTCCTCGAAGGACGGGTGGACGTATGCGCGCTCGCGCTCCGGCCTGTCACTGAAGGGATGGAGCGGGAGATTGGGATCGGGATAAGTGAAGGCGCAGCAGCCGTCGGAGGGGCAGACCACCGGCCAGTCATCCTCCCAGGTCATGGGCATGATGAAGGTCTCGCGGCCCAGCGGCTTGTGATAGCCGTTGACCAGGCGGGAGGCCAGGGCGACCATGTACCACTCGCCGCTTGGCGTATCGACGATGTCCGCGTGGCCGATGTTGCAGATGGGATATTCCTTGCCCAGGTGGCGGTGGGTCAGGATCGGATTTCCCTGGTAGAGCTCGAAGGGACCGTGGATGTCCCGGCTGCGGGAAATCATGACGGCGTGGAAGTGCTCGGTGCCGCCCTCCGCGATGAGCAGGTAGTACCAGCCGTTTCGCTTGTAAATATGAGGGCCTTCCGGCGCCACGGCGTTTCGGGCATAACCGTCGCCGACGACCCAAGGCTCGGACACGAATTTGCCGGTGGTCACGTCGATCTCAGCGCATTTGATGACCTGATGGTCATACTCGTCGGAGCCGAAGCCGCCCGCTGTGCCGCAGAAATAGGCCTTTCCGTCATCGTCGAAGAAGAGTGACGGATCGATGCCGTGGGCTTCAGGGACCGGAATCGGGTCGGACCAGGGACCGGCCGGGTCGGAGGCGGTCACGATGAAGTTCATGAAGCCGGTCATATTGGTGGTGATCATATAGTAGGTGCCGTTGTGATAGCGGATGGTCGGCGCGAAAATGCCGGCGCTGATCATCTCATAGGTCACGTGGAGCTGGCTGGGCCGGTCCAGCACATGCCCGATCTGCTCCCAGTTCACCAGGTCACGGCTGTGGAAGATGGGTACGCCGGGATAAAAGGAGAAGCTGGAATTGACGATATAGAAGTCATCCCCGACCCTGCAGATCGACGGGTCCGGATAGAAGCCGCGGAGAATGGGGTTACGAATCATGGTTTGCTCCTTTTTATTATTCATGAAGTTTCAAGGTGTCTGACAAAATAAGACCTACAGGTCCATTATAAAGCAGAAAGAAATCTTTGTACACGATGCTTGAGGCGGATAACAAGACATTTTTTACGGGATGCCTGTATATGGTCCGGATACGATTTGCGGAAAGGCCTCCGGGCAGAGGCTTCCCCTTACTGTGCCTGAAAAGAATGATCGCTAAGCATGCGGGACAAGCTTTGTTTCGGCGGTACGCTGATAATTCTGAATAGTGGAATTCACCGGCCCGGCCTGCACAGGTGAACTATCTGATTTCAGACTTCTGTATTCTTATGTGGCGTAGAAAGGCGGGGCAGTGTTATAATGTTGACAGACAATTCTATCATAACTGCCTGATCGGGAAATGAATTCATTTTCAGGAGTAAAGGAGATGCGAAGATGAGTCAGGAAATGAAAAGATACGAGGAATGGCTGAGAAGAATGGACCCGGCAGACCCCATGTACGAGGGTCTTGTGGCCGTGGCGGGAGACGAGGCGGAGATCCGTGAGCGGTTCGCGAGAGAGCTTGCTTTCGGCACAGCCGGTCTCCGGGGAAAGCTTAAGGCCGGCACCAACTGTATGAACCGGTACGTGGTCGCCCGGGCTACCCAGGGTCTGGCCGACTATATTTGCGCCCATGGTAAAGAGGCCATGGACAAGGGCGTGGTCATCGCCCACGACCCCAGACACTATTCGAAGGAGTTCTCCAAGATGGCGGCCGGGATTCTGGCGGCCAACGGCATCAAGGCCTTCACCTTCGACGACCTGCGGCCGACGCCGGAGCTGGCCTTCCTGATTCGGAGGATGGGTACTATTTCCGGAATCAACATCACGGCTTCCCATAATCCGAAGGACTACAACGGCTACAAGGTATACTGGGAGGACGGATGCCAGGTATCCAGCGATGTGGCGGCCGGCATTTACGACTGCATCCGCGTGCTGGATTATTTTGAAGGAATCAAGGAAATGCCCTTCGAGGAGGGCGTCGCCGCCGGCCTTATCGAGGTCCTGCCGCCCGAGCGCGACAAGGAATACCTGGACAAGGTGGTGAGCCTGGCCATCCACGAAGGCGACGAACTCGATCTTTCCCTGCCCTTCGTCTACACGCCGCTGAACGGCGCCGGCTCCATCCCCTTCGCGGAGATGCTGAAGCGGCGGGGATTCACCAACTGGCATATAGTCGAGGAGCAGCGCCTGCCGGATCCCAATTTCACCACGGTGGGCTACCCCAATCCGGAGAGCCCGGCGGCCTTCGCCATGAGCGAGGAGCTGGGCAGAAAGACCGGCGCGGAGCTCCTCATGGCCACGGACCCGGATTCCGACCGGTTCGCCATCGAGATCCTGAACGACGCCGGCGAGTATATCCCGTTAAATGGAAACCAGACCGGCTACATCCTGGTCAACTATATCCTGGAGGGCCGGAAGGACGCAGGCAGCCTGCCTGAGGCCGGCGCCATGGTCAAGTCCATCGTGACCAGCACCCTGAGCAGCCGGATCGCGGCCGCCTACGGCGTGGAGATGTGGGAGGCACTGACCGGCTTCAAGAACATCTGCGGGCGGATCGGAGAGCTCCATGCCCGGGGTCTCACCTACCTTTTCGGCTACGAGGAGTCCGTAGGCTACGCGGCCTGCGAGGACATCCGGGACAAGGACGGCATCAGCGCCGGCATGCTGGTGGCCGAGGCGGCCGCCTACTACCGGAAGCACGGCAAGACCCTCTTCGACGTTCTTCAGGAGATCTACGCCATGTACGGCTACTGCAACGAGGATGAACCCAACCTGATCCTCGAAGGCCTTGAGGGCGCAGCCAGGATCGGCCGGATGATGGAGGACCTGCGGCGCGATCCTATCACCTCGGTGGCCGGCCGTCCCATCGTGCGGACCATCGATTACAGCGACGGATATAAGGGAAGCCACACCGGCGGAGATGAGGATATACCGGCCTCCAACGTGCTGAGGGATTTCCTCACTGACGGCAGCTGGTTCGCCATCCGCCCCTCCGGCACGGAGCCCAAGATCAAATTCTACTTTTACGCCTTTGGGGAGTCTGCCGAGGACGCCAAGGCGAAAAATGAAGCCATAAAAAAGGCTGTCCTGGCACGGGTCCAGTCTGTGGAATAAGCGAATCGGATGAAATGCCCCAGGCTGAAGAACATTTGGCCTGAGGGCCTAAAAAGGTACATACAACGCAGCACACATAAGGAGACATTTATGGGAGCTTACATCAAAGAACAAGGCAGCACAAAGGTCCTCATGGTAAACGATAAACCCTTCGTCATGCTGGCCGGCGAAGTCCATAACTCCAACTCCTCCTCCGTCAAGGTCATGGAGGGTGTCTGGGACAAGGCCCTGGCATTGGGAATGAACGCCCTCTGCCTGCCGGTGACCTGGGAGATGATCGAACCCTGGGAGGGGTGTTTTGATTTCCGGATCGTGGACGGTCTCATCGCCCAGGCCAGAGAGAAGGGCGGCAAGATCAACTTCCTCTGGTTCGGCGCCTGGAAGAACGCGGAGTGCATGTACGCCCCCTCCTGGGTCAAGACCGACCTGGAGAGATTCCGCCGTGCGGAAGTCGTCAAGGGCGAGAACCGCTCCAGCATCGGCAACATGGGCGGCCATGGCAGACCTTATTCCACCCTCTCTGCCTTCTGCGCCAACACCCTGGAGGCGGACTGCCGGGCCTTCCACAGGCTCATGGAGCACATCAAGGAAGTCGACGAGCTCGAGACAACGGTTGTCTGCGTGCAGGTGGAAAATGAAACAGGCCTCCTGGGCGCGGCCAGAGACCACAGCGACGCGGCGGATGAGGCATTTGCTGCGCCGGTCCCGGTTGAGTTCATTTCCTATATGAAGAGCCATACGGCATCCATGGCCCCGGACGTCAAGGAAGCGGTGGAGCAGGGCGCCGAGGAAGGCAGCTGGGCGGAGGTCTTCGGTCCCGTCGCCGATGAGGTCTTCCAGACCTTCTATACGGCTTCCTACTGCAACGCGGTCGCTGAGGCCGGCAAGCAGGCCTACGACCTGCCCATGAGCTGCAACTGCTGGCTCAACAAGGCCGCGGACAAGCCGGGCGATTATCCCTGCGGCGGACCGGTCGCCAGAATGCACGAGGTCTGGGACTTCTGCGCGCCGGCCATCGACGTCTATGCTCCGGATATCTACGTACCTACCTTCATCCAGGTCTGTGAGGAGTACCGCAAGAACGGCAATCCCCTCTTTATCCCCGAGTGCGCCACCCACAGCTATGCGGCTCCGAGAATGGTCTATTGCGTCGGTCACCACCACGCCATGTGCTATTCGCCCTTCGGGTTTGAGGAGATGGGCGAGCCCTTCAATGCCATGCAGGGCTTCCTCTTCGGCATGGACGTGAATGACCCGGCGCTGAAGACACCGCAGTCGGTCGCTGAGTACAAGGCCTACGCCGATGCTCTGAAGAACATGATGCCTCTCATCACAGAGCATTACGGCTCTCCGACCCTCCAGGCCACCTGCGCCGAGGACAAGGAGCACAAGATGGTCACCTTTGGCAGCATCGGTGCGCTCACGATTTTCGACATGCCCATGCTCGACAAGAAAAACGGCGTCGTGCTTAGCGTCCAGACGGAGGACAACGGCGGCTATATGCTGGTGGGACACGCCATGCTGGCTTTCACCTCCCTCGATCCGGAAAAGCCCCATGTGGACATCCTGGACATGGAGGCCGGCCATTTCGAGAACGGCGAGTGGGTCATGGATATTCGTCTGAACGGCGATGAGACGGCCTTCCTCAAGTTCGAGGAGCCCACGATCCTGCGGTACAGGGGCTTCAATTACAAATAAAAGCAGCCAAAGTCCGGAAGCGGGGTAGCCCTTTTTCCAGACAATAAGTAATACCTGGAAAGCAGGTTGCCCTTTTCCCGACAATAAGTAATACCCGGAAAAAGGAAACCTTCCTGCTTCCGGAAATCAGAAAAACCCGGAAGAGGATCCCATCCTCTTTCCGGGTTTTTAGGAAGGAGTGCAGCCATGAGATTTACGGAAGGGTATTGGCTGCGGCGGGAGAGCGTTCAGGCCTCCTACGCTTCGCAGGCTTTTACTGTCGAAGAGATTCCCGGCGGCATGCGGGTCACAGCGCCTGAGCGGCCGATCAGGTCCCGGGCGGAGGCGCTGGACCTGACGGTGCTCACGGTTGATTTCATTTCCGCAGGGCACAATGATATCGCTGTGACCGTGACTCACTTTGCGGGCTTCGACGAGAAGGAAGCGCGCATACCCCTCACCTTGTCCCCTGACCCGGTCAAGGTCAGGGTGAATGAAAAGGAAGCCATCATGACGGCCGGCGACATGCTTGTACGCGTGAAGCGGGACAGCTGGCTCGTGTCCTTCGAGGCGGAGGGGCGGGTCCTGACCACCTGCGGTTTCAGGAACCTGGCCTACATGCGGGTCAATAAGCAGCCGGCCTCCTACAGGCCGGACGGCCGTTACCTGGCGGCGGATTACGAACCTTATATGAGCTCGGAGCTCTCCATGAAGCCGGGGGAGACCATCTATGGTTTCGGCGAGAGGTTCACGCCTTTCGTGAAGAACGGCCAGTCTGTCACCATGTGGAATGAGGACGGCGGGACCGCCAGCGATGTGAGCTACAAGAATATCCCCTTCTATATGTCCAGCGAAGGCTACGGCGTGTATGCGGACCATACCGGACCCATTTCCTTCGAGGTGGGGACCGAGAAGGTGGAGTTTGTGGGTCTGGCTGTACCTGGCGAGCAGCTCCGCTATCATCTGATATATGGGCGGCGGCCTACGGATATCCTGAAGACCTATACGGCTCTGACTGGGCGCCCTGCGCTGCCGCCGGCCTGGAGCTTCGGTCTCTGGCTGTCCACCAGCTTTAAGCCGCTCTATGACGAGGAGACCACAGGGCGCATGATCGGAGGCATGCAGGAGCGGGATATCCCGATGCGGGTCTTCCATTTTGACTGCTACTGGATGCGGGCCCTGCACTGGTG
>CAMONF010000015.1 GCA_946620335.1 uncultured Clostridia bacterium | reverse complement strand
TCATTCACAGCGGAGACACCATCCGTATAATCCTTGATGCCGGAAGAGAGGGTGTCCGCGCCCTTCGCCGCTGTGGAAGCGCCTTTCTTCAGCTCAGCTGCCCCGCTGTTCACAGCAGAGACACCGTCCGTATAGTCCTTGATGCCGGAGGCCAGCGTAGATGCGCCGTCAGCGGCTGTGCCTGCGCCCTGGCTGAGCTTGTCAGCGCCGTCCTTGACCTGAGACACGCCGTCCGTATAAGTCTTGACGCCTGAGGAGAGCTTCTCGCTGCCGTCCTTAAGGTCCGGCATCTTCTCATCCACGGTTCCCAGGGCATCCGCCAGCTTGCCGGCGCCGTCCTCCAGCTTGTCCCCGCCGTCGGTCAGCTCGGCCACCTTATCGTCCAGCTTGTCGAAAATGTCTGTGGATTCATTTTCCTCACCGGGCAGGTCCGCGAAGACCATGGTCATGCACATGCCTTCCTGAAAGTCCTTGGCCTTCATGCTGATTTCCACTGTGTCCGGGATTTCCAGGTCCGCTATCTTCCCGCGGATCTCGCCATCGTCCTCAAGCTCCCCGCTCTTTTCTTCAAGGTTTTCCTTCAAGTCGGAAAGGCTGTCCTGAAGGCCGGGGAAACCAAGGCCTACCACCACCGTGTTGGCGCCCTCGGAGATGACAGAGCCGTGGTCGACGGTCACATCCGAGACATTGTCATTGGAGAAAATGAGACCCGTGGCTGCTGTGAAAGGCACATACACGCCATCCTCGGCCGCGCTGTTGGTGTAATGGATCCTGATGGTCACATCGCCGCTCTTGTGGGCCAGGTCCTCGCCGGAGATTTCCTTTCCGTCGAGGAAGTAGGTGATTTCCATGCCCACCGGCGGCTTCTGGGAAGAAGTGCCCTGATAGTAGACGTCCTCACCACCGGTCTTCCAGGTGTAGGTGTTTCCGTCATTGGTATAGGAAGCGCCGCCCTCGATGTTGCGGATATCGGTCAGGTCTGTCTGATCCTCGATGGTGCCGGCTCCGTCCGGGTTCTTCAGATGGTTGCTGACGATCACGTCGTCCACGCTGCCGGCCGTGTCGGTAAATACATACACGGTCTCGGATTTCTCCGCCTTGCCGCCCGCGGACACGGTGTCCTCAATGGTTCCCGCGAGCTCCTCAGCGCCGATTACGTCTTCCCCGGCGGCTTCAGAGCTCGCGTCGCCTTCAGCGGCCGGAACATTCACCGCGCCGAAGGCTGTCGTCAAGGCCAGAAGCCCCGTCAGGCCGCCGGCCAGTGTCTTTTTGATCCTTGCTTTCATTTCTATCCTCCCAAAGCGTCAGCTTCCGCCTCCGCTTATCTTATTGGTTCATGTATGGCTTCCGGCCAGCGTGTGCTTCTCCCTCTTTCCGCTTTTCTCCTTCTCCGGCAGGAAATGCATCGAGGTCCGGACGATCACTCCGTCACAGAGGAGCAGGACCGCCGGCAGGACCAGCAGCACCACCGCCATGGAGATCAGCGCGCCCCTGGCCATGAGGATGCAGAGGGACGAGATCATGGAGATGTTGGAGTAAAGACCGACGCCGAAGGTGGCGCCGAAGAAGCAGAAGGCGCTGACGATGATACTCTGGATCGAGGTCCGGTGGGCGATCTCAACGGATTCCTCCCGGCTGCGGCCGCTGTGCCGTTCCGCCTGGTAGCGGCTGGTCATCAGGATGGCGTAGTCGACGGTGGAGCCCAGCTGGATCGTGCCGATGACGATGGAGGCCACGAAGGGGAGCCGCGTCCCCGTGAAGCCCGGGATGCCCATGTTGATGAAGATGGCGAACTCGATCACCACCACCAGGAGAATGGGCAGGCTCACCGACCGGAAGACGAAGAAGATGATGAGGAAAATGAACCCAATGGACACCCAGTTGACCACATTGAAGTCGTGGGCCGTGACGGAAATCAGGTCCTTGGTGAGCGGCGCCTCGCCGATCAGCATTCCGCCCTTGTCATAGCGGTCCAGGATCTCATTCAGTTCCGTGATCTGGGCGTTGACCTCGTCGGAAGCCGTCTTGTAGGAGCTGGTGATGACCATCATCTGGTAGTCATCGCTCATGAGCTCACTGCGGAGCTTGTCAGGCAGGAGCTGCCGCGGTATCTGGGAGCCCAGCACGGCGTCGATGCCGAGGACGGACTTGACGCCGTCCACGGATTTCATTTCCTTGCACATCTCCTGCACCTTGGCCGGCTCCACGTCCGCATCCACCAGCAGGATGTGGGTGACCGCCATGTCGAAGTCCTCAGACAGCTTCTGGTTGGCCACGATGGAGGGCAGGTTCCCCGGAAGGGAGGTGTCCAGCTCGTAGTAGACCTGTGTGTGGACGTAACCCCAGACCGCCGGGATCCAGATCAGGCAGAAGGCGATGAGGATGCCGCGGTAGTGCCGGGCCACAAAACCGGGCAGGGCCGAGAGCTTCGGAATGATCGGTCTGTGCCGGGTCTTCTCGATGAGCTTGTCGAAGACCAGGATCATAGCCGGCAGGATGGTCACGCAGCTGATGACGCCGAAGACGACGCCCTTGGCCATGACCACGCCGATGTCCATGCCCAGGGTAAAGCTCATGAAGCAGAGGGCCACGAAGCCCGCGATGGTCGTGACCGAGGACCCGACCACGGACTGGATGGTCTGGGCGATGGCCCGGGCCATTGCCTCCCGGTCATCCCCCATCTCCGCCTGGTTCTCCTTGAAGCTGTGCCACAGGAAGATGGAGTAGTCCATGGTGACGCCCAGCTGCAGCACGGAGGCCAGGGCCTTGGTGATGTAGGAGACCTGCCCCAGGGAATAGTTGGTGCCCAGGTTGTAGAGGATGGCGCACCCGATGGAGAGCAGGAAGAAGACCGGTGCCAGGAAGGTGTCCATGGTCAGGGCGCCGATCAGGAGGGCGAGGGCGACGGCGATGCCGACGTAGACAGGCTCCTCGGCGTCCGCCAGGTCACGGGTGTCGGTGGTGATGCCCGTGATGCCGGCCAGGTAGGCGTGGTCATTTAAGACCAGCCGGATGTCCTCCACGGCCTTCATGGTCTCCTCCTGGGAGCTGGTCGTGTCGTAGATGACGAACATGATCGTCGCATCCCCGTTAAAGAAGGCCTCCTGCACCTTTTCGGGCAGGACCTCCACCGGGATGCTGAGATCCATAAAGCTGTCGTACCAGATCACGCTCTTGACGTGGTCCACCTTCTCGACCTCAGCCTTCATGGCGGCTGTCTCGCTCAGGGTCTGGTCCTCCGCCACCAGCATGGAAACCGCGCCGGTGCCGAATTCATCCACCAGAAGATCCTGACCCACCATGGTCTCGATGTCCTTCGGCAGGTAGATCAGCACGTCGTAATTGACCTTGGTCTTTTGCATGCCGATGGCCGAGGGGATGAGCAGGACGATGGCCAGCGCCAGGATCACGTACCTGAGCTTTACCACCGCCTTTCCGAATGCTTCCATATCTTCGCTTCCTTTCCGGCCCGCCTTTGGGGCGGGTATTCATTGACAGCGGGAATCCTGTTCCGCCTGCTCCTTCCTCCCCACGACGGTGGAGGATATCCTCGCAGGTATCCGCTAAGCCTTCGGCCAGCGGGTCCCGGAAACCGGTTCCCTTCCTTTTTTCGAGGGCCATTATAAAATGAAGGCCCCGGGATTTGAATCGGCAAATCCCGGGGCCTGTTGTGCCTCCATCGACATTTTGTTCAATTTGTATAGGGTCCCTTTGACGAAGGACT
>CAMONF010000014.1 GCA_946620335.1 uncultured Clostridia bacterium | reverse complement strand
TCGCGGAGCATGAGGAGGCCTTTGTGGCAGGCTACGCGGCTGTCTGCAGCGGCATCCGGGCTCTGGGCGTCCTGGTCGGCGAGGAAAATGAAATCAATACCCGGCACGTGAACGGTTTCATCCAGGGTGTGAAGAAGGCCGCTGAGGACCTGGCCCTTGAGAGCGGATCCGTCACCGTCTCCTACGAATACGCCGGGTCGGATGAGCTGACACCGCTCAGAATGTCGGAAGCGCTCGGCATGTACAGCGAGGGCATTTCCCTGATCTACACGACAGGTGAGAATCTGGTGACGGCGGTCGGCATGGCGGCCAGGAACCAGGAGAAGTACTACGCGACCGGCGGGGTGGACCACACGGACGACGGCAAGTGCCTCTTCAGCGCAGTGCCCGTCTATAACATGGCGGCAAGGCTCCTGCTGAGCGACTATTCCCAGGGGAATTTCGAGGGCGGCACCTCGGTCACCTACGGGTACACCGACAGCTGTCTTCAGGTCAAGGCGGACTTTACGTCCCTGAACAGCTTTGACCAGGAAAAATACGATGCCATCGTGTCCGCCCTTATGCTGGGCACGGTGAAGCCTGACGAGGCCCTGGCGCCTTCCAACAGCACGGCTGTGACAGTCAGCCGGGTGGAGGCCAAGGATGCCCAGGAAGCTTCCGCGGACGCGGTCGAGGGCGGTGGAGCCATCGCTCCTGAGGAGACCGGCGCGGAGAATGCAGGAAACGGTGCTGCAACGGAAGGCGGAGAGGACGCCGAGGGCGGAGAAGGCACCGCGACAGGTGAGGAAGCCTCCGGAACAGAAAATGGGGAGGCGGCCTGAGAACGGCGGCCACCTGCCGCATGAAAGAGTTTGAACGGGCGGAAAGAGCCTTGTATGATGGGCGACGGCGAAGGGGAGAAACGTAAGGTAATCCCGCTTCAGAGCGCCGCGAGGTGTAATGCAATATGAAAAAACTGGTATGGCTTTTGACCACGCTCTTCCTCATGGCGGCAGTCCTCATGGGCTGCAGCGCTGCGGGTGAGGTGCCCGCAGAGAGCGAGGAGGAGATCACGCTGGAGGTCCTGCCGGACGAGGAGACCGAGGAAGCCGAGCCGGCCGGGGAGGAGACTTCGGAGACAGAGGAGACTTCCTCCTACGAGGAAGGCACCGGCGATGATTTCTTCTCGGAGGACGAGGCTTACGCCGATTATGAGGACGACGCCTCCTATGAGGACGAAGCTTCCTACGAGGACGAGGCCTCCTACGAGGAGACCGCTGACGAGGATGACTTCTCTTACGAGGAGACAGACGACGTCTGGGGCGAAGAAGGGGACGACATCACCGACGGAGAGACCTATGAGGGAATCACCGTCGACGAGGACGGCACCTACACCAGTAAGGAGGAGGTGGCCCTCTACATCCATCTCTATGGAAAACTCCCGTCCAATTACATCACCAAGAAGCAGGCCGAGCGGCTGGGCTGGGTGGCCTCCAAGGGCAATCTCTGGGACGTGGCCCCCGGCAAGAGCATAGGCGGTTCTTATTTCGGAAATTATGAAGGAATCCTGCCGGACGGCGATTACCGGGAATGCGACATCGACTACCAGGGCGGCCGCCGCAACGCCAAGCGGATCGTCTACTCGGATGACGGCAGCATCTACTACACCGAAGACCACTATGAGAGCTTCGAGCAGCTTTACTAAAGGAGGCGGACCATGAGAGAAGAAATCTTCCGGATGAACACCCTCCTCGACCGGGAGGCGATTCACGACGCCTTCGCGGAGAGGTTCTCATTTCCCGACTACTACGGCCGGAACCTGGATGCCCTCCATGACTGCCTGACGGACATGGACGAGGACACCCGGATCGTTCTGGATTTCGGCGGGATGTCTGCCCGCCGCCTGCCTTCCTATCCGACCAAGTTACTGCGGGTCCTCCTGGACTCGGCTTCGGAAAATGAACACCTGGAGCTACTGGTCCGCTAAGGGGGATTTTGAGAAAAAAACTGGGAATTAGGGACGGTTCCTTTTCCCACTTTTCGCTTTACGAAAAGTGGGAAAAGGAACCGTCCCTAATTCCCAGTTTTGAGACCGAGGTGAGACAGAGGGACGGTCCTTTTTACGCAAATCTTTTGATTTGCGTAAAAAGGACCGTCCCTCTGTCTCAGTTTTAAGCCTTAATGCTGAATCTGATTATCCTCATCCCCCGCCGGCGGGAAAATGAAGGCCGGCGCGTTGGCTTTGATGAGTTCCAGAAGCTCATCGTCGTGGTTGTGGACCAGGCGGCAGGTCCTGTCGAAAATCATGACCGCCTCGTCGCCGGGGACAGCTGCCGGCCAGTCAGGCAGCTCGTCGTGCCCCGGATTCCCTGTGCGGGCGAAGTTCATGAAGGCGGCGAACATCTGCTCCTCCAGCTTGTCCGAGACGCCGGGCACGTTGGCCGAGGGCACCAGGCAGACATTGTGGAAGAAGAAGGGGATATCGGAGCAGTGCCAGGCGATCTTGGAGCCCCGGATGGGGAACTCGAAGCAGAACTGGTAGACGTAGACCGGTGATTCGGGGCATGCGCACCGTGCCTTTATGAACTGCTTGGAGGGGGCGCGGAAGAAGGTGTCCACGGAAGCGGCGTCCACCCGCTTCTTGTCGGGGTAGGCCTTCATGAAGAGCTTGCCGATCTTCTTACCGGCGGCTCCGTATCTGGCCTTGAGGACGGCATCCGTCTCCTTGTCGCCGATGGTCCTGCGGTCGTAGGGGGCCGGTGCGAAATCGAACTCGCCGAGAACGGAACCGATCAGGATGGGGATCGTCTTCGCGTGCTCCGTGAAGGCGCCGCCCTCGATGTGAGGCTCGCCCATGAAGAAGTCGTTCTTCCTGGGATAGCCGCCCGCGTAGAGGCCCTGGGCCATGAGGCCCGGCGCCACTTTGTCATAGGCTTCGACAAGCGCAGGGTAGGGAAGGGTATCCAGCTGGCCGACTTCCGCCTCGGAAAGCCCCAGCTCCTTCAGCATGCCCTCGATGAGCGGGCGGGCGCTGCCCTGAGCCTTGTACATGATACCGGTATCCACGATACCGCTCATGATGATGCCCTTTTGGAAAAGGCCGTCGGCTGCGGGAATCTGGGTCAGGTCCTTGACCTTCTCGCCGCCGCCGG
>CAMONF010000013.1 GCA_946620335.1 uncultured Clostridia bacterium | reverse complement strand
TGTTTTTAAAATCCCCTCCAAAGGGGGAATGGGGGACGTTTCCTTTTCCCCCTTTCCCTTGAAAAGGGGGAAAAGGACCCGCCCCTCATCCCCACGTCTCCAAGAACCGAATCTCCTCACTCGTCAAAGGCCTAAGCGATGCTTCAATATTCTGCCGCATGCGCCCGGCGCTGCCGGTGGAGACCACGGCGCAGACCTTCATGTCACTCCCGAAAATATACCGCATGGCGATGTCTGAAACGGTGCACCCCTGCTCCGCTGCCAGTTGCTCGCAGCGGGCCAGCCGTTCCATGTTGACCGGGTGCAGATAGCCCTTCTGGGCAGCGCCGTCCAGCACCTTCTTCGCGCCTTCGTAATCACCGCTCTTGAATTTCCCGGTGAAGAAGCCGCGGCCGAGGGAAGAATAGGCGATCACAGGCATCTGCTGCTCGGCATACCAGGCGCGGACCTCCTTGTTGGCGTCGCCGGAGACGGTCACGCAGTCGCCGCCCCAGGGATCCTCCACCTGCTCGGCGAGGCCGTAATTGGGGCTGGAGACCGTAAACCCGTTCAAGCCGTGGGATGCGGCGTAGGCGTTGGCCTCCTCGATCCGCTCCTTGGTCCAGTTGGAGACGCCAAAGACCCGGATCTTGCCCTCCCGCTGCTTCTCGTTGAGGCACTCGATCAGCTCGACGACCGGCGTGTGGGGATCGTCCCTGTGCAGAAGATAAATGTCGATATAGTCTGTGCCGAGCGTCTCCAGACTCTTCTTCAGCTCCTTCTCAACGACCTGCCTGTTGACGCAGACCTCCCCGCGCATGTTTACATTTCCGCATTTGGTCAAAATGACGACCTTTTCCCGGTTGTTCCGGTGCCGAATCCAGTTTCCGAGGGCCTTTTCCGCGAACCCGTAGCCCCGGGCGCAGTCAAAGGCCGTGATGCCGAGGGCGTACATGGCATCCAGCAGGTAGTCCGACTCCTTGCCGGCCAAGAGCGGCATCATGGCGGTGCCGAAGAAAATGCGGGAGACGGGCTTATTTACCCCTTCGATCTCAATATAAGGCGGTTTGATCTCGGTCCCTTCCCAAGCTGCGCGGATGAAATCCACATAGGGCGCAATCACCTTGCTGTGGTCTGCGCCGTGGACGCTGCGCGGCGCGGCATACTCCACGCAGAGGTCCCCGTCATAGCCGTCGGCTTTGAGCCTCTGCAGGAATTCACCCATAGGCAGAATGCCGCTGCCGGTCACCACCGGGGCGATGCTGAGCCCGTCGACGCACATTTCCTTATGCGGGAAGTGCCCGCGGACAACGTCCTTCAAATGGATCCGCATAATATAGGGCTTCAGGGCATCATAATAGTCGAGAAGGTCCGCCTGGGGATCGCCCACGAAAATATTGCCGGTGTCCAGGATCAGTTTGAGGCCGGGCGCCCCCTCGAGGAGGGTCTTCATTTCCGAAACGGTGCAGAAGGGCTTGGCGGTCTGCGGGGTGTCCTCGAGGCCGACGGTTATACCGGCCTTGCCCGCCTCCTCCACCGCCATCTTGAAGAAAGCCACCGCCTCCTCCATCATGGCGGCGCGGCTGAGGCTCCGGAACCGCTTTTTCCGGTTGTCCATGGCCTGGCCGGGGACGATCATGAGCTGGTCGGTGCCCATTTCCCGGCAGTCGGCCAGGATCTCCTTGAGGCGCTGCGGCGCCTTGTCCGGTTCGCCGAGGAAATCCACGCTCGCGATCAGGCACCCGAGGGAGACCCCGGATTCCGCCATGGCTTTTTTCAGCTTTTCCTTGCCGTATAATCTCAGCTCCTCGCGCAGGAGGTCCAGGTTGTCGATTCCGTTCTCCGAACACAGCCTGCAAAGTCCCGCTGCGTCGAGCCGTTTGAAAATCGCTTCAGAAATCAGGGAAAATGACAACAGGGACAGTTTCATGCTAGTTGCTCTCCTTTTCACGCTTCGTCATCTGTCCGCCGCTCACGCGGCTTCCGCTTTATGGGAAAATTATAACACTACCCGCATTGCCTTGACAACGAAGATGGCCTGGCACTCCATTTTCCTTGGGGTGGGATACTCCTTTACGAGGTGGGTTATTTTCAGGAGATTCCTCATCCTGTCTCTTTTTTCGCCTTGCCGGACTTGACAGCGACGCTTCAGACGTTGCCGCCCCTCCCATGTCTTCATTTTTCTGACAATTTTCTACCAGCAGTATAATGACATTCCGGAAAATCTCTGGTATAATGCCTTGCAAGAGGGCGGAACCGCCTCTCGCTATTCCAATGAAAGGAGAAGAGCCATGACTTTTAGATTCAGTTTCCCACGAGTACGCAAAAATTATGTCAATAACTATGCCCTGGGTCTCTCTGTCTTTACAGTAGTCAGCCAGGCTCCTCTTTGCGTGGAAAAGCGTTTGCAATACCAGCGGTCGTGCCCCGTATAAATTCGGTCAGCATATTCGAACCGCCTGTCTTGTGGACACATCCCGCAAGACAGGCGGTTTTTTTGTTAAAAAAAGCCGGCGACCCGGGCAGACACTCTTCCGGTCTTCCGTTTATGAAGACCGGGCGTTCACCAGTCGACCAGCATCTGTATCGCGGCGCCCCCCTTCCCTCACCCGGCGCCGCGGCACAAAACTATCAAGGCATGGAAGGAGGACAAAACAATGCCGATCATCGACATGGCTGCCACCGGGCAGCACATTCAGGAGCTGCGGATCCGCAAGGGTCTGACAGTGCGGGATATTCAGGATATCTTTGGCTTCGCCACCGGCAACGCCATCTACAAGTGGCAGTCCGGCCAGGCCATGCCGACCATCGACAACCTGATCATCCTGGCGGATATCTTCGGCGTGACCATGGACGAGATCATCGTCACCCGCCGGATCTGAAAAAAGTGGGAATCAGGGACGGTTCCTTTTCCCATTTTTCGAAATCGAAAAATGGGAAAAGGAACCGTCCCTGATTCCCACTTTTTTATTCCATATGCCCGTCGCGGTGCATCGAGAACTGATCCATAGGATACTTCTTCAGATTCTCCAGGATCTTCCGGCCGTCGGCCTTCTTCAGAAGGTCTGTCCTGGCCTTCAGGATTTCATTTTCCGCCTTCATGCGGGAAGGTCCGCCGACGCAGCCGCCGGGGCACATCATGCCCTCGATGAAGTCCTCGGACAGACGGCCGGCCTTGAGCTGGAGGAGGGCCTTCTTGCAGTCGGAGCCGCCGGTGGCGGTGAGGAGCTTGATGGAGGAGGTATCCTCGCCCATCTCCTTCATGACTTCGACGACCGCAGCTGCCACGCCGCCCGTAGCCGCGAACTTCTTGCCGAAGATGGAGGCCTCCTGGTAGTCTTCCGGCTCCGTCTGGAGCTTGACGCCGCGGGAAGCCAGGAGCTCGACCATCTCGTCAAAGGTGATGGCGCAGTCCGGACGGTCGGCGATGAACTCGTTCAGGGTCTCGCCCTTCTTGGCGATGCAGGGACCGATGAATACGGTCACGCAGCCCGGATGGATGGCCTTCAGGTACCGGGAGACGGCCACCATCGGAGAGACGGTGGAGGACTTGTTCTCCTCGTACTGCTTGGGGAACTGGTGGCGGATCATGGAAATGAAGGCCGGGCAGCAGGAGGTCGTCATTTTCTTGCCCTCCTTGCGAGCCTCGATCCATTCCTTGGCCTCATAGGCAGCCGTCATGTCGCCGCCGAGACCTACCTCGACCATGTCGGTGAAGCCGATCTTCTTCAGGGCCTCGCGGATGGAGCCCATGCCGATGCCCATGCCGAACTGGCCTTCCGCCGCCGGCGCGCACATGCCGTAGACTTCCTTGCCGGCCTTGATGGCATCGATGACGGTCTTCAGGAAGACCTTGGAGCCCAGAGCGCCGAAGGGACATGCGTGGACGCAGTGACCGCAGTGGACGCACTTCTCCTCGTCGATGTTGCAGAAGCCGTACTCGTCGTAGTTGATGGCGCCGACCGGGCAGGCCTTCTTGCAGGGCCGCTCGACGTGGATGATGGCGCCGTAGGGGCAGGACTTGGCGCACATGCCGCACTCCTTGCACTTCATGGAATCAATGCGCATCCGGTGATCGCCGGGGGCGATGGCGCCGAACTTGCAGGCGTTCAGGCAGGCCTTGCCCAGGCAGAAACGGCAGATATCCGTGACGGAGTAGGCCGTGATGGTGCAGTCGTCGCAGGCCGGCTTGATGACCTGGACGACGTTGGTGGTATCGTTGCGGACGTCCGCGTTCTGCTGGCTGGCAAGACGGACGCGGTGGCGGACGATCTCCCGCTCCTTGTAAATGCAGCAGCGGTAGTCCGGCTTTGGCCCAGGTGAAATCTCATAGACTATCTTTTCAATATGCTCGTGATCGAGCTGGTCATCCCACATCAGTCGGGCAACCTCACGGTTGACCCGCCTTGTTACCTCTGCAATACCCTTATCATTGGTTACCATAACAAGTTATCCCCCTTCTGCCTTTATGAAAGCTTTGTTTGCCCTGCTGTGAAGGACCATGGGCAGGCCGTGTACTGTCGTTAGGCCGCTCATTATTCTGTGAAACCTGTTGGAGTAAAAAATGAACACACGCCGCAGACTGTCACAGTTTTACATTCGTTTGCGGTCAGCTCACCCCATAGGTATATTGTACCTGACGGAGGGTTTGTTGGTGATAACTAACTTTCTTTGTTCTGCTTTTTGTACTTCACCTGGGGATGGATCTCTGCGGGACGGGCTTCATCCGATCAAATTTACCGGCCCAGGCATTCCGTGATGCGCCTGCAAAGCTCAGGGAACTGTCACCCCCGGGCCAGCGATTCTTCCCACTAAAAAGGCCGGCAGCGAAAAGCTGCCGGCCAAAATACCTGCGATCTTTACTTTTATGCTGCCTGCGCAAGGGCTGCAGCGGTGGCTTCTCTGGCTGCGCCGGAGGTCACGCTGGCGCCGCTCACGCCGTCGAGGTCCGAATTCTGCTTGGCAAGGATCTGCTGGCCAAGGGTCTCAAGAGCCGCACCGCCAATTTCCGGGGTCTCGCTGTCACCGGTCACAGTGGCTTCTGTGATCTTGCCGCTCTCATCGATGACCAGGGTGACGGACACTTCGCCGCCAAAGCCTTCTGCGGTGGCGGTGTAGGTGCCGGCCTTAGGAGCGGCAGCCGGTTCAGCGCTTTCCGCTTCCTCTTCAGGGGCCTCAGCCTCAGCTTCTTCCTCTGCAGGAGCCTCAGCCTCTTCACCTTCCGTTGCAGCGCCATCGATATAAGCCATGGCGGAATCGGAAGCGACGCGGCCGAAGACTACGATGTCGGCGACAGCATTGCCGCCCAGGCGGTTTCCGCCGTGGACGCCGCCGGTCACTTCGCCGGCTGCATAGAGGCCGGGGATGACCTTGCCCGCAGTGTCGATGACCTGAGCCTTGGTGTCAATCTTGACGCCGCCCATGCAGTGGTGGATGCCGGGTGCGACCTTGATGGCATAGTAAGGAGCCTTGGAGAGGTCGACCTCCATGGCGGTGGTGCGGCCGAAGGCCTCGTCCTTCTGGTCTGCAACAGCCTTGTTCCAGGTCTCCAGGGTGGTTGCCAGGGTGGCCGGATCGACGTCGATGGCCTCAGCCAGCTCCTCGATAGTGGCGCCTTCAGCGACCACGTTGATGGCGAAATACTTCTTGGTGGCAGCCAGGTTGTCGACCAGGTTCTGGTCGAAGATCAGGTAAGCGTAGCCGCCTTCCTGAGCAATCTCGGCTGCGGAGACAACGTCGCGGGTCTCCATCTCGTTGATGAAGCGCTCGCCGGAGGCGTTGACCAGGATGGCGCCGTTGCCGCGGACGGACTCGGTGATCAGCATTCTGGTGCCCTGCTCGACGGTCGGGTGGAGCTGGATCTGGTCCATGTCGACCACAGCCGCGCCGGCTTCCTCAGCCATGGCGATACCATCGCCGGTGGCGCCGGGGGCGTTGGTGGAGACGTAGCCTTCAAGGTCCGGTCTGTAGGAGGTGAGGAGGTCTTCATTTCCGCCGAAGCCGCCGGTGGCCAGGATGACCGCGCCGGCCTTGATGGTGTAATCGGCCTCGTTGGACTCGGCGATGACGCCAGTGGCCACACCGTCCTCCATGATGATGGAGGTGGCTGCCGTGTTGTAAATGACCTTGACGTTCAGCTCTTCGAGCTGGTTGCGGAAGGCAGTGACAAGGTAAGCGCCGACGCCGGAGCCGTCCTCAGGCGCATGGGTGCGCTTGTTGGTGCAGCCGCCGGTGGTGGACAGCTTGGGAAGAGGAGCACCGATGGAATCCAGCCAGTCGATGGCGGCTGCGGAGTTCTCGGCCAGGACAGTGACCAGGTCCTTATCGTTGAGGTCATGGCCGCCCTTCATGGTGTCGTCGATGTACTGCTGCACGCTGTCCTCGACGTTCTGCTCCTTCTGGTAATGAGTACCTGCCGCGTTGAGTCCGGCCGTAGCTCTGGTGGTGTTGCCGCCGACGTAGGGCATCTTCTCGAGGAGAATGACGTCCTTACCGGCCTGGGCCGCATTGATGGCAGCCGTCATACCGGCGCCGCCGGCACCGACGATCACGATATCCGTCGTGAGCTCTTCGCTGGTGCGGACAGCGGGAACCTCATCGATGCCGAGCTCGGAAACATTCGCGCCGGCGTCTGTCAGGGCCTGGGAAGCCGCCTTGATGATGGCGTTGCTGGACACGGTGGCGCCGGCCAGGGCATCCACCATGGATGTCTGCTTTTCGAGCATCTCGTCGTCAAGCATCTCAACGGCGAAGGAGCCGATGTTGGCGGTCTCGTCGTCGCCGGTGATGTCTACGGCAGTGATCTCATCCTCAGTGACGGTGACGGCAACTGTGATGTCGCCGCCGAAGCCCCTGGCTGTTGCCTCATAGGTGCCGGGCGCGAAGGTGGCGCCTTCCGCTACCTCGACGGTCTCGATCTCGCCGCCGGAGGCCAGGGTCACAGCGTCGGTCGCAGCGGCTCTGACAGCATCGGATGTAACTGTCGCGCCGGCCACGCCGTCGATATCTGCAGACTGGGCCGCCAGGATCTGGTTCTGGAGTTCGGGGAGAGCTGCGCCGCCAACGGTGGGTGTCTCGCCGTCGCCGACCAGGACTGCTTCCGTGATGACGCCGCTGTCAGCGACCGTCAGGGTCAGGTCGACCGGGCCGCCGAAGCCCTGAGCCGAGGCGGTGTAGGTGCCGGGGATAAAAGCGCCGGCTTCCGGAAGAACGACTTCTTCCGCCGGTGCGGGCTCCTCCTCCACATACTCCGGACCGCCGCACTGGGCAAGGGCCTTGGCCACCGCCACGCGGGCGCCGCCGGAAGTAAAGGAGGCGCCGGAAACGCCTTCAATTTCTGATGACTGGGCCGCCAGGAACTGCTCCTGCAATTCCCCAAGGGCCGCGCCGCCGATGGTGGGCGTCTCAGCATCGCCGGTCAGGGTCACGCTCTGAATGCCGCCCTTCTTATTGATCTCAACGGTCGCCCCGACGTCTCCGCCGAAGCCGGTGCCGACGCCGGTATAGGTGCCGGGCGTGTAATTACCTGCCGTCATAGTCGCGTTCTCATAGCCCGCGTTGATGCCGATGGCCGCGAGCACTACGACGACAGCGGCTGCTATGGCGATACAGCTCTTGATTAAGTCCTGTTTATTGATGTGTTCCTTCACAGCTGGTCTCCTTCCTTCTCATAAAGGTTCTGCGTACTCCCCGCTTCCTCAGGACTGCCCGGAAAATGAACGCACGCCCCTATTTCTCCGCAGGGATAAAAGGTCTGCCCGTTAAAGCAGCCCTCTTATTTAATATACCTTATTTGGGGCCTCCATGCCACGACTATTTTGTTTATTAAGTAAAAAGTTGCCTTTTGAGAATGAGGGCCGTACCTTTTTTCCAAAAATGTCAATTTTGGAAAAAAAGTTACGTCCCTCATTCTCAAAAAGCGCCGCCCACCCCGAAGGATGAGCGGCGCTGTGTTCATTTGCCGTTCACAAAGACCTGCGATTACTCGGCTGCGTCAGCCTGAGCGGCCTGGGCAGCGGTGCGGCCGGAGACGAAGATCTCGACGATGGCATTGCCGCCGAGACGGTTGCCGCCGTGGATACCGCCGGTGACTTCGCCGGCTGCGTAGAGACCCGGGATCACGTTGCCCTCGGTGTCGAGGACGTGGCGCTCTGTGTCGACAACGACACCGCCCATGGTGTGGTGCGTGGACGGAGCCATCAGACGGATGGTGAGCAGGGTGTTGTCCAGATCATAGGTGTCGACCTTGTAGGAGCCATCCTCGTTCTTCTCGACGTTGCCGATGGTCCTGGAGGCGATGGCCTTGCCGACGTCCTCGAAATCCTGCTGGCCCATGACAGCCATGTCATAGTTGCGGATGGTCTCAAGGACAGTGGCGGGATCGGCTTCGATGTTGAGCTCTGTGAACAGGGCGCCGAGCTCCTCAGCGTTGGCCGTTCTTCTGTAGTACCTGCCTTCATAGTCGCCTTCGCCCAGCTGGATCGGGCCGGGGATCGGCTCGTCGGCGTTGTAGATCTCGATGAAGACGCCCTGGGTGCCGTTGACCTCGATGCCGTTGCGGAACTCGCCGAGGGAGAGAACGTCGCGCTCAGAGCCCTCATCGACGAATCTCTTGCCGGTGGTCGGGTTGATGTAGACAGCGTAGTTGCCGCCGCCGAAGGCCAGGTCGCCGTTGTCGACCCAGGAGATGGGCATCATCTGTGTGAAGCCGAGGCCTGTGGTGGCAGCGCCCACTGCTGTGGCCATCTCGATGCCGGAGCCGACCAGCGTGGAGCGGTTGGTGGTCTGTGTGTTGTCAGTGATGTAGGACGGATCCCAGTAAATGTTCTCGGAAGCGACCATATCGATGTTGGCAGCATAGCCGCCGGTGGCCAGGATGACGCCCTTGGTGCCGTAAGCGGTGACCTCGGTGCC
>CAMONF010000012.1 GCA_946620335.1 uncultured Clostridia bacterium | reverse complement strand
TCTCGTTCAGCTCGGCGATCCGCACGCCGTGGGCGTCCGGTTCCTCGTGCTTGGCCAGGATGTCCATGGCGACCTTGGCCAGGTAGAGGTTGGTCCCGATGCCGGCGGTGGCTGTAATACCGGTCTCCTGATAGACCTCCAGGATCATCTTCTGAGCCAGCTCCCGCCCTGAAAGGCCATAGGTCTTCAGGTACGCCGTCGCGTCGATCATGACCTCGTCGATGGAATAGACGTGGATATCCTCCGGCGCGATATACCGCAGATAGACCTGGTAAATCCGAGTACTGTATTCCATATAGAGGGCCATGCGGGGCGTCGCAGCGATGTAATCAACTTCCATGGAAGGATTGTTCGCAAGGATCTCAGCATCCCAGGACTTGCCGGTGAAGGTCCGCCTGGGAGCCCGGAAGCGGCGGGCTGCGTTGACTTCTTTCATTTTCTGCACGACTTCAAAGAGGCGTGCCCGGCCCGGGATCCCGTAGGCCTTGAGGGAGGGCGACACGGCGAGACATATGGTCTTGTTGGTCCTGGAGACGTCAGCCACTACCAGGTTGGTCTTCAGCGGATCCAGGCCACGCTCGCGGCACTCCACGGAGGCGTAGAAGGACTTAAGATCGATGGCCAGATATGTGCGGTTCTCTTTCATGAATGCCTCCTTTCCCCCGAACAGGATTATAGTGTGCAAATGGATCGTGACTTTATTTCCTCTCACGTCAGTATATCAAAAATCCACGCCCTTGGCGACCACGAATGGCAATACCTGCCAGCCGGTGTAAGAAAAAAGTGGGAATCAGGGACGGTTCCTTTTCCCAGTTTTCTTTGAAAAGTGGGAAAAGGAACCGTCCCTGATTCCCACTTATTTCACAACCCTTTTTTCTTCTTCAGTATTTACTGAATCAGTCCGGACCTCCGGACATCTTTATTAATCGAACAGAGCATTCAGGAAGCGGCGGAGCAGGCTCTCCTCGGAGCCATCCCTAACTTCCATGGTGTCCATAGCTTCAGGTCTCGTCCACTCAGGGCAGTATACTGTGGTATCGTTCATTGTGTAGTACTCCATCGGATAGAATCTCATAGTCATTCTCCTTTCCGCAATTTTCTGATTTACTCTTGCTTTATTGCCTTCCGTTTTGTATCTTATAGCTATATAATACGCCTAATTGGTGGGATTACCATAGATATCTGCCCCAAATATAGCCCCTTCAATATGTGCTCTTAGCACAAATTGCATTGGAGGCTATCAGATATCTTTTAACGCGTCAACGCGTTCCCAAACAACCGGAGGAAAGTGATATGGGCTTTACGATTGAAGACATGATGACCGTCTGCGCCTCCCGCTACCGCATCAAGATGGAGGCGGGAGGCCTGGGCTGGTCCAACTCCATCAGCTGGATCGTCATGGTCGAGGACATGACGATCCTCCACAATTTCGCCGGCAAGGACCTGGCCGTCACCACCGGTCTCGGCTTCCAGGAGCCTTCCCGCCAGCTGGCTCTTGTGAAGGAGCTGAGCCGCCAGGGCGCGTCCGGCCTCATTGTCAACACCGGCATGTATATCATGGAGATTCCACAGGAGGTACTCTCCTTCTGCGATGAAAATAACTTCCCGCTCATGACCGTCCCCTGGGACATCCGACTCTTCGAGATGATCAAGGACCTCAACATCCGAATCCTTTTGCAGGGCTTTACGGATGAACAGATCACGGGAGCTCTGATTCACGCCATTGAGAATCCCGCCGACGCGGAGGTGAGCCGCAAAGAGCTCCTGCCCTACTTCGACGTGGACGGCATCTTCCAGGTCGTCATCATCGAGAGCGGGAACCTGGACACCATGGACACAGTGGAACGGCGCCGGCTCAGCTTTCAGCTCCAGATCTATCTGGAATCCATCAGCCATAACGCCTCCTTCTTCTACTACGACGCTGCCTTCGTCATGGTGACCAACGCCATTCCGGAGCCGGACCTGAAGGAGATCCTGCACAGGTTCGTCAAGCGCCTTACGGTCCGCATGCCTGACCGCAAAGTCAGCGTGGGGGTTAGCAGCCCCATGAAGGACATTTCCCAGCTCCATCTGGCCTATCAAAGGGCCAGAGCCGCCATGGCTATGGCAGCCCAGACCGGTAAGAACCTTCTCTGGTTCGATGAAATGGGCCTCTACCGCATGCTCAGCCTGATCCCGGATCCGGCTCTCCGCCGTGAGATGGGCGAAGACCTTCTCCGTCCCCTCATCGATCACGACAAGTCCCACGGCACCGAATATGTCCGGATGCTGGAGATCTTTCTCGCTACAGGCGGCAGCGTAAAAGCCGTTGCCGAGCAGACATTTACACATCGAAATACCGCCATCTACCGGCTCGGGAATATCCGAAAGCTTCTGGGGAGCGAACTGGATGATCCGGACGAGAGGATGAAGTACCGGATTGCATGTATGCTGCTGCATACGCCGTAAAAACTGGGAATGAGGGGTTCCTTTTCCCACTTTTCATTTTGAAGTGGGAATAGAAAATGGGAATCAGAGACGGTTCCTTTTCCCACTTTTCATTTTTGAAAAGTGGGAAAAGGAACCGTC
>CAMONF010000011.1 GCA_946620335.1 uncultured Clostridia bacterium | reverse complement strand
GGGGTGACCTATGGAGCAGCTTGACCGCAGATATCTGGAGCGTCTGGCGGACATTTATCCGACCATCGCCAGGGCTTCGGAGGAAATCATCAATCTGAGTTCTATTTTGAACCTGCCCAAGGGGACAGAGCACTTTATCACGGACGTTCACGGCGAGTACGAGGCCTTCTCCCACGTCCTTCGGAACGGCTCCGGTGCCGTGCGCAAGAAAATCAACGAGGTCTTCGGCCACACCCTGCCCGAGCGGGATATCAGCGAGCTGGCCACCCTCATTTATTACCCGACCCAGAAGATCGAGCTGGTGAAGAAGGACCTGCCCAAGACTGAGATGGATGACTGGTACAAGGTCATGCTCTACCGACTGGTAGCGGTGACCAAGCACTGCTCCAGCAAGTACACCCGGTCCAAGGTCAGAAAGGCTCTGCCGCCGGATTTCGCCTACGTGATCGAGGAGCTGATCACCGAAAAGCAGGACGTCCATGACAAGGAGGCCTACTACGACGAGATCATCCACACCATCATCCGGATCGGGCGGGCGGACGTCTTCATCAAGGCCATCGCGGAGCTGATCCGCCGCCTCGTTGTGGACCATCTCCACATCCTGGGCGACATCTACGACCGCGGCTCCGGCCCGGACGACATTATGGACGCCCTCATCGACTACCACAGTGTGGATATCCAGTGGGGAAATCACGACATTCTCTGGATGGGCGCCGCCGCCGGCCAGCTCTGCAGCATCGCCAACGTGGTCCGCATCTGCGCCCGCTACGGCAACCTTGACCTTCTGGAGGATGGCTACGGCATCAACCTTCTGCCGCTGGCTACTTTTGCCAACAAGGTCTACGCCGACGACCCCTGCAGCCAGTTCAAGGTCAAGGGGGAGCTGCGCCGCGGGGATGAGCTGGCCATGAACATGCGGATCCACAAGGCCATTTCCGTTCTCCAGTTCAAGCTGGAGGGGGCATGCGCCGAGCGCCGCCCCGAGTTCGGCATGACCGAGAAGGGCTATCTCAAGTGGATCGACTATGAACAGGGCACCATCCGCCTGGAGGGCAAGACCTATAAGCTCCTGGACACCAACCTGCCCACCGTGGACCCGGCCGATCCCTACCGGCTGACCAACGAGGAGGCCTACGTCATGGAGCGGCTCCAGAGCGCCTTCATCGGGTGCCGCCGCCTCCAGAAGCACATGGAATTCCTGCTCCACAAGGGCGCTCTCTATACCGTCTACAACGGCAACCTCCTCTACCACGGCTGCATGCCGCTGGATGAGAACGGCCAGTTCAAGGAGGTCAGTCTCTTCGGAAGGCCTTATAAGGGCCGCGCCCTCTACGACAAGCTGGACACCTACGTCCGCCGGGCTTATTTCTCCCTGGACCCCGTCCATCGGGAGCAGGGCTGCGACATCCTCTGGTGGATTTGGTGCAACAAGGATTCGCCTCTCTTCGGCAAGACCAAGATGGCCACCTTCGAGCGCTACATGATCGCGGAGAAGGAGACCTGGGAGGAGAAAAAGACCCCCTACTACCTCCTGCTCGACAACGAGGAGGTCATCGACAGGATCCTGGCGGAATTCGGTCTCCACGGCGACCATATCCACATCATCAACGGGCACGTGCCGGTCAAGAAGGGGGATACCCCCATGCGGTGCGGCGGCAAGGTCCTGATCATCGACGGCGGTTTCTCCAAGGCCTACCAGGGGACGACGGGCATCGCCGGCTACACGCTGATCTACAACAGCTACGGCATACGGCTGGTCGCCCACAAGCCCTTCACCTCGCGGGACGACGCGGTCCTGTCCGGGACGGACATCCACTCGGACAAGGCCATGGATGAGAAATTCACCCGGCGCCTCAGGATTGCCGACACGGACATCGGCGCCGAGGTCCGCCGCAACATCGAGGAGCTGGAGCAGCTTCTCACGGCTTACCGCAGCGGCGATATCCTGGAGCGGGCGGAATAAGCGCTGAGGAGGCTGTTGCGCCAGAGTCAAAACAGACCGGAAGCAGCGGCGATATGCTGGAGCGGGCGGAGTGAGTGCCCGCCGGATGCTTCTTCTCTGCATCAGGGAAGGTATCGCAGCTGCCCGGCATTAAGAAAACAGACAGGAGAGGACGGGCAACCATCAGTCTGCGTCCTCTCAGAGGAAGATATATGCTTGACGCAAGTACAGTGGCAACGAAAAAAATCTACTACGACGACCCCTACGCGGTCACCTTCGTAGCCAGGGTGGTCTCCTTCGAGGACGGCGACCTGGTCCTGGACCAGACAGCCTTCTTCCCGGAGGAGGGCGGCCAGAACCCGGACAGAGGCATCCTGGCGGACTGCTCTGTGGCCGATGTGAAGATCAAAAAGGGCTTTATCCACCATTATCTGAAGCCTTCGGAAGGGGAAGCCATGCCGGACCTCAAGGAGGGCGACCTGGTCACGGGCACCATCGACTGGGACCACCGCTTCTCCAACATGCAGCAGCACTCCGGCGAGCACCTTTTCTCAGGCATCGCCCACACCCTCTACGGGTGCGAGAACGTCGGCTTTCACCTGAGCGACAAGGAGGTGACGGTAGATTTCGACCGCTTTCTCACCGACGAGGAGCTCCTCCTCATCGAGCAGCGGGTAAATGAAGCCATTGCCCATAACGTGGAAAGCCGCGTGGAGATCCTGAACGGCCGGGAGGCTGAGGAGGCGGAGTACAGGAGCAAGCTTGCGCTCACCAAGGATGTGAGGGTGGTCTCATTTCCCGGGTATGACGCCTGTGCGTGCTGTGCGCCCCACGTGAAAAGGACCGGAGAAATCGGCCTTCTCAAGGTGGTGCGGGCCATCAAGTGGCGGACCGGCATCCGGGTGACCCTCCTGTGCGGTGGTCGGGCTATGGCCCTCTTTGACAGGGACCACGAGATCCTGACGCGGACCGCCCAGTACCTGACCACTTCCGTGGAGGGAGTCTACGGGCAGGTCGTGAAAATGAAGGAGGAGCTGGCGGCCCTCAAGGCCCAGCTGCGCGCCCAGGCCATCCTCTCCATGCGGAGAAAGGTGGCGGCTGTGGAGAGTGGCGGGGGAAATGCAGTCATTTTCGAGACCGAAGTGGAGACGGAGGCGGCCCGGGACGCTGTCAATGTCCTGGTGGAGAAGAAGAGCGGCTACTGCGGCGTCTTCATCGGGACCGACGGGACCGGCTACCGCTATATCATCGGCAAGCGGGGCGGGGACGCCAGAGTCCTGAACAATCTCCTGAAGACTCGCTTTGGCGCCCGAGGCGGCGGCCAGGCGGCCATGGTCCAGGGATCCGTGTCCTGCACGGGCGATGAGGTGCGAGCTTTATTTGAGGAAATCGGAGAATAAGAGGAAACGGGGACGCCCGGCCTTTTACGAATGGAAGCAGTTCCCGGCTTTTGGACGGGAACCTTGCACTGAACCGACGACGGCAGCCTGGACAGGCGCTGGGGAAGGAGGCTTTTATGGCAAGCATGATACTGACATGCCCCTACTGCGGACAGAAGGTGTCCATCGGGGATACGGAATGTCGGGAATGCGGCTGCCCCATGACGACCATTTTGAGCGAGCTGCTCGAGGAGACGACGCAGAGCGCCAGAGAGACGCTTGCGGCCCATGGAATCAGCATTTCCGGAGAGGCTGCAGAAGGCGCAGGTCCGGAGGAGAATGGTCATGCCGCGGCCGCAGGAGGATTGCAGCCGGAGGAGAGCATCGACGCCGGTGACCCTGTCGCTGTCTACAAATCCCGTATGGCAGCGCTGGCTGCCGACCCTCGCACGGCTGCTCTCTTTGAAGAACTCGCTCTGGCCGGACAGAAGGTCCGGGAGGCGCGGAGGGGAGTGAGCATCCTCCGGGGCCGAAAGATGGAACTGGACAGCCGGGAGAGCCAGGCCGCCAAGGCGGAACAGACACTGGCGGGCCTGAAGGCGGAGTACAACCGGATCGGCGGCCTCTTCGCCGGCATGAAGCGCGAAAAGAAGATGCGGGAAATCCAAGCCGCAACCGGCCGCCTTGAGGAAATAAAGACCAGGTGCCTCGCCCTGCGGCAAAAGTATCCTCCTGAGAAGATTCCCGAAGCCCAGGCGCAGCTGGAGGAAGCAATGGCTGAGGAGAGCCGGGCCAGGGACAGAATCAGCGCCTACCAGGGACCGGATGTGACTGCCGCCAGACAGGCGATCATGAACGACGGGCGGCTTCTGGAGAAGGCTATCAGTGATCCGGCCGCCTTCGCTTACCTTGACTGTGACCTTTTCTTCAAGAGCGGTCTTGACCCGGCCGGCGCGGCGGTAAAAGCCCTGGCGGGGAGCCCGGAAGCCCTGGCCCGTCTTCAGGTGAAGAACCTGCCGGCGGACCTTCTCGAGGAGGTCGAAGGGTCCTACAGGACGTCGGTGCTGGGCTCCTACGGATGGACGCCCACGTCCCTGGCCAGGTGGATCGAACAGTGCTGCCGGGAGCAGCCTGCTCTGGCCGGATATGAGATCATGACCGACGTGCTGCCCGCTTATTTCGGCGTGAAGCCGGAACGCGGTCCCCAAAACCCGGTGGAAATCCTGCTCCTCAAGGACGGGAAACCGGTGCTGGCGGTGCATACCGCTTCCACAGCGAACGCCAAGGCCGGCATGGGGTATGTGAAGCGGAGATGCCGGAAGCTGGGCATCGCCTATACCCACCTGCTCACGGACTATCCCAATCTTAGGCACTATGTTGTGCGGCGCCTCCTCGAGGCGATGGAGGAGGGCTGAGGTCATTTGTCTCGCCGGATAAGGGCGTGAGACGGGAATGGCCGGAACCTGGATTTTTATGCAGAAGCCTTCCCCTTTGGAGACGGTTTTCCGAAACACAGATATTCATCCGGCGGATGCGCTGCGCCTGCGGGGGAGGCAGCAGGGACGGAAGGCCGTCCTCAAAAGGGCGGCCCATGCTTTGCAGGCAGCGGTCACCTGTACCCTCCGGTAGCTTCCTGAATAACATTATTCAGGAGCTTTTAATATCTCCGCC
>CAMONF010000010.1 GCA_946620335.1 uncultured Clostridia bacterium | reverse complement strand
GGCACCATCCAGCTCGACTTCCAGCTGCCGCAGAACTTCGATCTGACCTACATCGACAAGGATGGCCTGCAGAAACGTCCGGTCATGATCCATCGCGCCATCTTCGGCTCCTTCGAGCGCTTCATCGGCATCCTGATCGAGAACTTCAAGGGCGCCTTCCCCTTCTGGATGAGCCCCTACCAGGTCGGCATCGTTCCGATCCGTCCGGAGCACAACGAGTACGCCAAGAAGATCGCCGACCTTCTCTATGACAACCGGATCCGCTATGAGGTGGACTACTCTGACAGGAACATGAAGGAGAAGATCAAGGTCTACAAGAACTACAAGGATCCCTACATCATCGTTGTCGGCGACAAGGAGGCCGAGGAGAACACTGTCTCCATCAACCTCCGCGGCTCCAACAAGCAGCTCCATAACATCCCGCTGGACAAGTTCATCGAAGTTCTGAACCGTATGAACAAGAACTACGAGCTGGAGCTGGACGAGACCTTCGCCTGACATCCATCCTGACAAGAGGCGCTGCGGCCCGTCAAGGCAGGAGGCCGCGCCGAAGGAATATAGATTCATCCTGACAAGCAGACATGGCAGTCTATGAAGGGAGGCAAGCATGAAGATCTCCGAGATCAAAGTCAACCACCTCACAGAACCTCTTGGTTACGCTATGGGAACGCCCGTCATCTCCTGGAAAACGGAGGGCGACGGCGGCATCAGCTCTGCATCTGTATTCATCAGAGACGACCAGGTCCCCCCGGTGGTGGTCTATGAGAGCAATCAACTCCCGGACGCCACCGGGCTGGGAATCGCGGCGGAAGGCATTGCCCTGAAGCCGAGGACCAGGTACTATGTCAATCTGAACCTGGACGCCGAGGACGGCATGATGGTCCTCGGCGCCACCGAGTTCGAGACAGGCAAGATGGACGAGCCCTGGCAGGCCTCCTGGATCTCTCCGAAAAAGTCCACGGTTTCCGCCATTCTCCGGAAGAAATTCTATGTGGCGGACCCCTGGCGCGCCAGGCTCTATATCTGCGGCCTGGGCATCTACGAGTGCTACATCAACGGCCAGCGCGTGGGCGATGAGTTCCTCGCGCCCGGCTATCATTCCTACAACTTCCACCTCCAGGCCCAGACCTACGACGTCGAGAGCTACCTGGTGGAGGGGGAAAATGAAATCAAGGTCACCCTGGGCGAAGGATGGTTCAAAGGCCGCCTGGGCTTCGAGGGCGGCTATACCGACCTCTACGGCGACCGGCTCCATCTGATCGCCGAGCTCTACGCCGGCGGCAGCCTTGCCGTGAAGACGGACGACACCTGGGAGGAGCTTCCCTCCGGCGTGACCTTCGCCAACATCTACGACGGCGAGGTCTACGACCCGGCCAAAGCCACCGGTGAAGTCCTGGGCTTCGCCGAGCTCGCTGCTCCTGACAAGTGCGGCGCCCTGACAGACCGGTATTCTCTGCCCGTCAAAAAGCAGTGTTCGCTGCCGGTCAAGGAGTGGATCGTGACGCCCAAGGGCGATACCGTCCTTGACTTCGGCCAGAACATGACCGGCTGGGTGGAGTTCAACGGCCAGATGGTGCCCGCGGGCCTCACCGTGAAGCTCACCGCCGGCGAGATCATGCAGGACGGTGAGTTCTACCGGGACAATTACAGGACTGCCAAGGCGGAGTTTGTCTACATTTCCAACGGCGCTGCCCGGAGGATCCGGCCCCACTACACCTTCTTCGGCTTCCGCTATATGAAGCTGGAGATCTTTAAGGGGGAGGAGCGGCTCGATCCCGATTCCTTCCTCACGGCGAAGGACTTCAAGGCCTGGCACATCCGAAGCGATTTTGCCCAGACGGCCTCCTTCGAATGCGGCAACGACAAGGTCAACAAGCTTTATTCCAACGCTGTCTGGGGTATGCAGGACAATCTCCTGGAGGTGCCCACGGACTGCCCCCAGCGCGATGAGCGGCTGGGTTGGACCGGCGACGCCCAGGCCATCTCCGAGACGGCCTGCCAGACCTTTGATTTGCCGGTCTTCTTCAGAAAGTATCTCTGGGATATGCGCGCGGAGCAGGTCTCTCTGGACGGCTCTGTGCCCAACGTTGTCCCGCGCATCGACAGGCCCTTCATCGGCGAGTCGGGCATCTGCCCCTGGGCCGATGCGGGCGTCATCATTCCCTGGAACGTCTACCGCTTCTGGGGCGACAAGGAGCTTCTCCGGGAAATGTACCCCGGCATGAAGATGTGGGTCGATTTCTCCAGACGCCGCGAGGAGGCGGAGGGGGCGCCCCATCTGGTGAAGAGCGTCTTCCATTTCGCCGACTGGCTGGCCCTGGACAACCCGGAGCCCGGCCCGCTGGGCGCTACGGATTCCCTTTATATCGCGAGCGCCTACTATTACAGGTGCGCGCAGATCGTCGCCGAGGCGGCCGAAATCCTTGGGTATGAGGAGGCAGCTGGCTATGCCGCTCTGGCTGCCGATATTCTGGCGGCCATCAGGGATAAGTATTTCACGGACGGCATTTACAACCAGAGGACCCAGACCGGCGCGGCGCTGGCCATCGAGTTCGGCCTGGCCACGGATCCGGAAGGGCAGGGGCGCGTCCTCAGGGAGCTTGTCATGGAAAATGAAGGCCACCTGAGCACCGGCTTCGTAGGCACCCCCATCCTCTGCCCGGCCCTCACGGCCACCGGAAACGCGGAGACCGCCGTGGATATTCTCCTGAATGAGGACTACCCGGGCTGGCTCTACTGCGTGAATCTTGGCGCCACCACCATCTGGGAGCGCTGGAATTCGGTCCTCCCGGACGGCCATATGAACCCGGAGGGGATGAATTCCCTGAACCATTACACCTACGGATCTATCGTATCCTGGATGTACCGTTACCTCGCCGGAATCCGCGAGACGGCGCCCGGTTATACCAAGGCCGTGATCGCCCCGAATCCGGACAAGCGCCTCGGGCATGTAAGCGTAAAGCTCGATACAGCCTCCGGCACCTTCGAGAGCAGCTGGCGGTACGAGGGCGATGAAGTCCGCTATGAAATCAACGTGCCTGCCGGCGTCAGCGCCGACATCCTGCTGCCCGGCCGTGAGCCGGTCAGCGTGGCAGGCGGGCGTTACACATTCTGATAAAGTGGGAATCAGGGACGGTTCCTTTTCCCAGTTTTCAAAGAAAACTGGGAAAAGGAACCGTCCCTGATTCCCACTTTTCAAAGAAAACTGGGAAAAGGAACCGTCCCTGATTCCCACTTTTCAAAGAAAACTGAGAAAAGG
>CAMONF010000009.1 GCA_946620335.1 uncultured Clostridia bacterium | reverse complement strand
GGCGGCCTTCTTGATGCCGCGCTCGGTGGTGTCGTTGGGCATGTTGTTGGCCTTGGCCTTCTGAATCACAGCCGCAAGCTTGAAGTTGCTGGTCGGATCCGGACCTCCTTCCTTGACGGCGACGGCGATCTCACGGCCGATGATGGCGAAAATCTTGCCCTTGGCGGCATCATTTTTTTCCTTCTTGTGCTTGATGTTGGCAAATTTAGAATGTCCGGACATACTTTAAACTCCTTTTGCTCAGCGGTTCTTCCGCCCAATATAGATCTTTTGAAAATGAAGACCGGCAAAGTCCCGATCCCCGCCTGTCGGAAGCGTCAGTCCAAAGGGAGAGCCCCTTCATCCGGGCTCGCCAAAAAAAGTGTCGTTCCGGCACAGGCAATAATAAATAATACCATGGTCAGCCGAAATAATCAAGCTGGTTGACGATATTGCCTCCCCGCAGGTAGTTCCTGGGCACTCTGGCGCTGATGTCGCAGACCAGCTCGTAATTGAAACGGCCGGAGATGTCCCCCAGCTCCTCCGCGGTAAGGGTTTCATTTCCCTGGTTGCCCAGGAGAACGACCTCGTCGCCCTCCTTCGCCTCCGGAATGTTCGTCACGTCGACCATGAACTGGTCCATACAGACCCGGCCCAGGATGGGCGCCCGTCTGCCGGAAATGAGGACACACCCCTTATTGGAGAGCCCTCTGGGGTAACCGTCCGCGTAGCCGACGGGGATCGTCGCCACCCGTGTCTCGCCGCGGGTGGTAAAGGTCCCGCCGTAACCGATCTCGCGCCCGGCCGGCAGCGTCTTGATGAAAGAGATATGACTCACGATCCGCATGGCGGCCTTGAGGGGAACGATGTCCTTCTCGACGTCATTGGACGGCATGAGGCCGTAGACCGTGATGCCGGCCCGCACCATGTCGAAATTGGCCTCCTTGAGGCGGATAATGCCGGCGCTGTTGCTGACGTGCTTGATGGGAATATCCACGCCAAGGGCCTCCAGGTATGAAACGAAAGCCTTATACCGGTCGATCTGCCTGAGGGCCGGCTCCACAGAGACCTCGTCCGCTCTGGCCAGATGGGTAAAGAGGCCTTCCGCCTCAATGCCCGGCAGGGAGGCGATCACGGCAGCGGTCTTGGCGGAGTCCTCGTCCGCCTGCAGGCCGATCCGGCTCATGCCGGTGTCCAGGGCGATGTGGATCCGGGCTGTCTTTCCCAGAGAAAGGGCAACCGCGCTGATGCCTTCCGCCTGGGCCATGGTGAAGACACAGAGCCGTACGTCTTCGCTGATCAGCGCTTCGTAGTGCTCCGGGAAGACCGGTCCCAGAAGGATAACAGGCTTTTTCATGCCTGCCCGCCGCAGCTTCAGGGCCTCCTCGGCCGTTGCGACGGCATATCCCCAGATATAATCGCAGGGCTCCATCATCTCCGCGATGGGCACGGCGCCGTGGCCGTAGCCGTCCGCCTTGATGACAGCCGTGATCTTGGTGCCCGGCGTGAGGTTGGCATGCATGCTCTCAAAATTGAAACGGATCGCGTCCAGGTCGATGTCGGCCCGGACCCTGGTGTAAGCTTTCATGGTTTGGTGCTCCTTTATAAATTCTCCGGATGGAAGGACAGTTCCTTATCCGCTTATTTACTTGAAAACCGTGAGTTCCCGGAAAGAAGGACGGCTCCTTTTCCGCATTTTACTCGAAAACCGAGCGGCTCTGGAAAGAGGGACAGTCTGGAAAGAGAGACGGTTCCTTTTCCGTTTTGTATTTGAAATCCGGAAAAGGAACCGTCCCTCTTTCCAGATTATTTCTCAGCCGATCACTTCGCCGATATGCGCCGCGATGTCCCTGGCGGTCATGCCGGCCCGGCCGCGGATGGCGGCTGCCCTGTCTCCTGCCCTGCCGTGAACGTAGGCGGCCAGAGGCCCGGCCATGGTGAGGTCGCCGCCCTGGGCGATGAGGCCGCCCAGAAGGCCGGCGAGGACGTCGCCGCTGCCGGCGGTGGCCATGCCGTCATTTCCCGAGGTGTTGATAAAGACAGAGCCGTCGCGCATGGCCGTGCAGGTCCTGGCGTCCTTCAAAATGGTGGTGATGCCCCACATCTCGGCCATGGTCCGGGCCCTGGCGGGCAGATCAGCCTTGATCTCAGGGATGGATACGCTGGTCAGGCGGCTCATCTCCCCGACGTGGGGGGTAATGAAGACCGGCCCCCTGTAGTCGCCGAGCAGCTCCACATGGGCGGACAGGCAGTTCAGGGCGTCGGCGTCCAGGACCAGAGGAAGGCGGCAGCTGCCGAGCAAGGTCTTCAGAATGGCGAAAGCCGCTCCGCCGGTGCCGATTCCGGGTCCGGCGACCACCACATCCGCCCACTCAAGGCTGTCCAAAACGGCTGCCGCGGCGCCGTCCCCGTCCTCGTAAAAGGCAGTCAGGGCTTCCGGGAGGGCGGTATGGACCGCCTGCCTGTTGGATGCGTGGGTGACGATCTTCACCATGCCGGCTCCCGCCCGCAAGGCTGCCTCGCCTGCCAGAACGGCCGCGCCGCAGATATCCGCGCTGCCGGCTGCGATCAGGACCTTGCCGAAGGTCCCCTTGTTGCCGGCCGGGATCCTGGCCGGAAGAAGGCGTGAAAGATCCGCGTCCTCCAGGGCGTAGATGGGAGGTTCCGTCTCCGCCTCCGCTGTTCTATCCGCGATGCCGATGTCTGCCGCGACCAGCCGGCCGGCGTACATGGCGCCGGGGTTCAGGAGCAGCCCGGCTTTCAGGAGCTGCATGGTGACGGTGACGTCCGCCTTGACTGCGCAGCCCATGACGGCGCCGGTATCGGCCGAGATGCCCGACGGAATGTCCGCCGCGACGATCCGGGTGCCGGCCTCCTTGGCCGCGTTCATCCGCTCGATGGTGCGCTCATAGCTGCCGGACACCGGCCGGGAAAGGCCGATCCCGAAAATGGCATCCACCAGTACGTCGAACTCCCGGAAAGCAGGATTTTTGAGTTCGGGAACACCCGCCTTCCCGGCAATTTCCATCTGCTGAGTCATGTCCGCGGAGAAGTGTTCCGGGTTCCCTGCGATATAGATGGAGGCATCGACACCTTTCATGTGCAGAATTCTGGCGCAGGCCACGCCGTCGCCGCCGTTGTTGCCGCTGCCGCATACGCTGAGGACCCGGGCAGGTCTGCCCGCCTCCCGGCAGAAGGCCAGGACTTCCTCGGCGATGGCCAGAGCAGCCCGCTCCATGAGGACGGCCGAAGGGATTCCGATCTCCCGGATCGTATACCCGTCCCTCGATTGCATCTGTGCTGCTGTGACGATATGCTTCATGGACTGCCCTCCTTTTTTTCTGTATCCGGCAAAAGGCTGGCCCTGTTTTCATTTTCAGGGTGCTAAACCGGGGGAAAGTATGGTAGTATATAGTCTGCGCCCTTTTCGGGCTGCTCTTTGGGTACCTGTTTGCGGCGGCAGTGGGAATGATTCCGATTCCAGTCCGCGCCTTCGGCACAGGTACCATATTCCACCCCATTATAATGACACGGCCAGGGCTTGTCAAACGCTCCTTGCCGCTTGCCGGGAGGGCATCCATGATCCTGAACGTCCAGAAAATCAGCAAAACATTTCCGGGAAATGAAGTCCTGCGCGAGGTTTCCTTCTATGTGGAGGAGCACGAGAAGGCCGCCCTCGTCGGCGTGAACGGCGCCGGCAAATCCACCCTCCTCAAAATCATTATGGACCTCCTGCCCGCTGACAGCGGCCAGGCCATCCTGGCCAAGGGCATGCGGATGGGCTACCTGGCCCAGCACCAGGAGCTGACAGGCGATGCCACCATTTTCGAGCAGCTCCTCATGGTCCGCCGGGATGTCTTAGAGCTCTACGAGCGGATGCGGGCCTCCGAGAAGCGGATGGCCGCCCTCTCCGGGGATGCCCTGGAGGAGGAGATGGCCGCCTACGCCCGGATGAACGAGGCCTACGAGCGGGCCAACGGCTACGCCTACCGCTCCGAGGTGGTGGGCGTCTTAAAGGGCCTTGGCTTTTCGGAGGACGACTTCGACAAGAAAGTCGCCACCCTCTCCGGAGGGCAGAAGACCCGGGTGGCCCTGGGCAAGCTCCTGCTCACGGCGCCGGACATCATCCTCCTCGACGAGCCCACCAACCACCTGGATATGAACGCCATCGTATGGCTTGAGACCTACCTCATGAACTACAAGGGAGCGGTCCTCATCGTCTCCCACGACCGGTATTTCCTGAACCGGGTCGTCACCAAGGTCATCGAGCTGGACAACGGCACCAGCCGCACCTATATGGGCAACTACGATGCCTACTCCAAGAAGAAAGCCGAGCTCCGCCACGCCCAGCTCCTGGCCTGGACCAAGGCCGAGGCGGCCCGCCGGCACGAGGAGGAGGTCATCGCCCGCTACAAGCAGTTCAACCGCGAGAAATCCATCCGCGCCGCCGAGAGCCGCCAGAAGAAGCTGGACCGCATGGATATGCCGGACAAACCGGCCGGCCCGGAGGCCGTCATCGACTTCTCCTTCGTCCCCCGCTATGAGAGCGGCAACGACGTTCTCACCGTGGAGGACCTGGCCAAAGGCTACGACGGCACCACCCTCTTCTCGGACCTCTCCTTCGAGATCAAAAAAGGCGAGCACGTCGCCCTGATCGGCAACAACGGCACCGGCAAGTCCACCATCCTGAAGATCCTGAACGGCCTCGTCCGCCCGGACAGGGGCACCGTCCGCTTCGGCACCAAGGTCACTGTCGGCTACTACGACCAGGAGATGCAGGTCCTCCACATGGACAAGACCCTTTTCGAGGAGCTGAGCGACGACTATCCCGACCTCAACAACACAAAGATCCGCAGCGCCCTGGCCGCCTTCCTCTTCACCGGGGAGGACGTGTTCAAGCAGATCAGCGCCCTGAGCGGCGGCGAGCGCGCCCGCGTCAGCCTCTGCAAGCTCATGCTGGGCAACGCCAACCTCATCATCCTCGACGAGCCCACCAACCACCTGGACATCAACTCCCGGGAGATCCTTGAGTCCGCCCTCAACGCCTACAAGGGCACTCTCCTCTACGTCTCCCACGACCGTTACTTCATCAACCAGACGGCCCACCGGATCCTGGACCTGACCCACTGCTCTCTTCTCAACTATATCGGCAACTACGACTATTACCTGGAGAAGAAGGAGACCATGGAATCGGCCCACCTGACCGAGGTCACCCAGGAAGCCGCCCCCGCCGGCGAGACGGAGGCCAAGTTGGACTGGAAGGCCCAGAAGGAGGAGCAGGCCCGCCGCCGGAAGCTGGAGAGCGACCTCAAAAAGACCGAGGCCCGGATCGAGGCCCTGGAAAATGAAGACAGCGCCATCGACGAGACCATGGCCGACCCGGCCGTCGCCACCGACGCCCAGAAACTGACAGAACTCAGCCTGCGCAAGGCCGCCATCGCGGAGGAGCTGGAGGAGGCATATGCTCTCTGGGAATCGCTGCAGGAATGAAACAATAGTGGGAATCAGGGGCGGTTCCTTTTCCCACTTTTACACTTTGCGATAGAGAGAAAATGGGAATCAGGGACGGTTCCTTTTCCCACTTTTCGTTTACGAAAAGTGGGAAAAGGAACCGTCCCTGATTCCCATTTTCCCGCTTATTTTTAATTAAAGGCTCTTCTCAAGCGTCGCTCTGACCGCTTTGATGAACCCATGGGTGCTGAGCTTCTCCTTATGGGGCAGGTTGCAGATCCGGATCAGGTCGCCGGTCATCTTGCCGCTCTCGATGGTGTCCAGGGTAGCCTTCTCCAGCTTGCCGGCGAAGTCCACTAGGGCTTCATTTCCATCCAGCTCGCCGCGCTTTCTCAGGGCGCCGGTCCAGGCGAAGATGGTCGCCACGGAGTTGGTGGAGGTCTCCTCTCCGACCAGGTGCTTGTAGTAGTGGCGCTGGACAGTGCCGTGGGCAGCCTCATACTCGAAGTAGCCGTGTGGGGAGACCAGGATGGATGTCATCATGGCCAGGGACCCGAAGGCGCTGGAGAGCATGTCGGACTGTACGTCGCCGTCGTAGTTCTTGAGGGCCAGAACGAAACCGCCCTCGCTCTTCATGATGCGGGCCACGATATCGTCGATCAGTGTGTAGAAGAAGGTGATGCCGGCCTCCTGGAAGGCTGCCATGTACTCCTCCTCATAGATCCGCTCGAAGATGGCGCGGAAGTTGCCGTCGTAGATCTTGGAGATGGTGTCCTTGGCGCCGAACCAGAGGTCCTGCTTAAGGTCCAGGGCGTAGGCGAAGCAGCTGCGGGCAAAGCTCTCGATGGAGGCGTCCAGGTTGTGCATGCCCTGCAGGACGCCCGGTCCCTTGAACTCCATGATGGTCTTGCGGGTAACCGTACCGTCGGCGGCGGTGAAGACCAGCTCAGCCTTGCCGGGTCCGTCGACCTTCATCTCTGTCGCCTTGTAGACGTCGCCGTAGGCATGACGGGCGACCGTGATGGGTTTCTTCCAGCAGCTGACGACAGGATCGATGCCCTTCACCAGGATGGGAGCGCGGAAAACGGTGCCGTCCAGCATGGAGCGGATGGTGCCGTTGGGGCTCTTGTACATGGCCTTGAGGCCGTACTCCTCGACGCGGGCCTTGTTGGGCGTGATGGTGGCGCACTTGACGCTGACGCCATACTTCATATTGGCATTGGCGGCATCGATGGTGACCTGGTCGTTGGTCTCATCGCGGTGCTTCAGTCCCAGATCGTAGTATTCAGTGTTGAGGTCAACGAAGGGGGTGAGCAGCTCGTCCTTGATGGCCTGCCAGATGATTCTCGTCATCTCGTCTCCGTCCATCTCGACCAACGGCGTCGTCATCTTGATTTTTTCCATAATAAAACTCCATTCTGCGGAAAATAAAACCACTCCGCTTTACTTTTTCTCTAGACTCATACCAAGGATTTCCATGGCTTTTGCAGTCTCGCGATGCATTTCCTTATTGGTGACCACGGTCACACGGCCGTTCTCATACTGCTCGTCCACCCAGGCTTTGAGCAGGAGCACGATCTCGGACTTCTTGTCGATCACCATATCCTCCGGCACCTTGTAGTGGGTGTTGATCCACACGGCGATGCCGGCTACGCCCGAGGTGTTGGAGATGGCCACTTCCGGCGGGCGCTTTAAGTACTTGTCCGTGTCGAAAATGTTGTATATTTCCTCGTTCTTCATGATGCCGTCGGCATGGATGCCGGCCCGGGTCACGTTGAACTGCTCGCCGACGAAGGGCGTCTGGGGCGGGATCGCGTAGCCCAGTTCCTTCTCGTAGTACTCAGCCAGCTCGGTGATGACGGTGGTGTCCATGCCGTCCAGGGTGCCCCGGAGCTGGGCGTACTCGAAGACCATGGCTTCCAGCGGCGTGTTGCCGGTCCGCTCGCCGATTCCGAAGAGGGAGCAGTTGACGGAGCTGGCGCCGTAGAGCCAGGCGGTGGTGGAGTTGGAGACAGCCTTGTAGAAGTCGTTGTGGCCGTGCCACTCGATGAGGCTCGAGGGAACGCCGGCGTGGACCATGAGGCCGTAGATGATGCCGGGCACCGACCGCGGGATGACCGCGCCGGGGTAATTGACGCCGTAGCCCATGGTATCGCAGGCCCGGACCTTGATGGGGATACCGTACTCGCTCCTCAGCCGCATGAGCTCATAGCAGAAGGGGATGACATAACCGTAAATGTCGGCCCTGGTGATATCCTCCAGGTGGCATCGCGGGGAAATGCCCATCTCAAGGCACTCCTTGACCACGCTCAGATAGTGCTCCATGGCCTGCTTTCTGGTCATGTGGAGCTTGTAGAAGATGTGGTAGTCCGAGCAGGAGACCAGGATACCGGTCTCCCTCAGGCCCATGGACTTGACCAGCTCAAAGTCCTTGTGGCTCGCGCGGATCCAGCTGGTGACCTCCGGATAGCGGTAGCCCCGCTCCCGGCACTTTTCCCCTGCTAAGCGGTCCTTCTTGTCATAGAGGAAGAACGCGCACTGGCGGATCAGCCCCTTGGGGCCGCCCAGGCGGTGGAGATAATCGTAGATGTTCACCATCTGCTCTGTGGTGTAGGGCTCCCTGGACTGCTGGCCGTCACGAAAGGTCGTGTCGGTGATCCAGATCTGGTCCGGCATGTGGTGGGGAACAACACGGTCGTTGAAAGCGACCTTGGGCACCTCGGTGTAGGGATAGAGGTCCCGGAAGGTATTGGGGTTATCCACATCCACCAGGGGGTACATGTTGAACTCTTCCAGCTGCAAGAGGTGCGAGCTGTGGTTCATTCTGACGGCTCT
>CAMONF010000008.1 GCA_946620335.1 uncultured Clostridia bacterium | reverse complement strand
GGTCGATGATGTAGATGCCGTTGCGTTCCGTATAGATATACGGCTTCATCTTGGGGTTCCAGCGTCTGGTCTGATGTCCGAAATGGACGCCTGCTTCGAGCAGCTGCTTCATGGAAATAACACTCATTTTCAGTTTCTCCTTTGTTTGGTTTTTTGCCACCCATATGGTTCCAGCCGGCGAGACCCAACAGGGCACCGATCACCGGAATTCCCATATGTGATTTTTGCAACAGATGACATTATAGCATAGGGTAAAAAATGAAGTCAATACTCATTTGGAGGCTTCACACCACATTCACGCGCTCCCGCCGGCTCATAAGATAGAGGAAATACAGGAACCCGCCGCACATGACGATAAAGGTAGCGATATTAAAGATCTGCATGCCCAAAGTGCCTTTGGTGAGCAGGTTGCCGAGAAGGGCTAAAAGGTTATTAGCCATATGGATGGTGATGGTAGCCCAGATGGTGCCGAAGTGCTCATATATGAGAGCCATGAAGCACCCCATGAGGAAACCGTAGATGCCCTGCACCAGGTTCCCGTGGATGGCGCCGAAGACAACGGCCGAGATAATGGCGGCCACGGGCACACCGGCGTAGTCCCTGAGGCGCCGATAGATCAGGCCCCTCATGATCAGCTCCTCCGCCAGGGGTGCCAAGACGACGATTCCCAGGGCCAGGAGCGGCACCGGCGTATAGGTATAGATGGCTTCATTGCTGGCCTCATAGGCAGCGTCGGAGATCTGGAGGAAGCTCACCACATAGCCGACCATGGTGGAGGCCAGGATGGCCAGGCAGGCCGTTCCGGCGATGTCCACCGGACCGAAGTGAAGCTTCTGCAGGAAGCCGCCGCCCCGTCTCCTGCGCCAGCGTTCATCGTTGGAATAGCAGATATAGGCGACCAGGACCACCACGGCATCCGCAATGACCGTCACGCCAAGTCCCTGGGCAAAGATATCCCATATTTTCTGGTAGAGCTCTGGATCGACGAGCCGGTATATGATCCCGTTCAGGACAGGAATGGCCGCAAGGGCCAGTCCGAAAGAGATGGCGTAGAAAAGGAGCAGTGGATACAGCACCCGCCAGACCCTGAAAATGGCCTTGTGTCCTGTGGCGATCCTGCCCATGGTGCCCACCGGGGCATGCCTCTTCTCCCCGGCGCGCTTCTGCCCGATGAGAAGGTTCCTCAGCTCCCTGGTCGAATCCACGATGCAGACCGCGCCCCGGCCGGTGAGCTCCTCCCTGGAGCCATAGCCGTAGGTGACGCCGACGGCGTCGAGCCCGCAGGCATTAGCGCCTAAGAGGTCGTGCATCTTGTCGCCGACCATGACCACCTCCCGGCGGCGGTCCCGCATGCCCGTCCTGAACAGGGCCTCCTCAATGACGTCGGCCTTGGCCGTCCGCCGGCCGTCCATCTCAGAGCCCACGACGGCGCTGAAATAGACGTCGATTCCGAAGTGCTCCAGGATGATGCGGCAGAAGCCCTCCGGCTTGGAGGAGGTGAGGACCAGGCACAGGCCCTCTTCCTTCAGCTGCCGAAGCATCTCCGGGATGCCCGGATAGAGACTGTTCTCAAAAATGCCGATCGGTTTGAAATACTCCCGGTAGACCTCCACGGCCCGCTCGCCCTGCGCCTCATCGCAGCCCGTGTAGGCCATGAACTGCTCCTTGAGGGGCGGTCCGACGAAGCTCCTCAAGGTGGCCGGGTCCTCCACCTCAATGCCGAATTCCTTCTTCAGAGCATACTGGACACTTTTCGTGATACCTTCGCCGGAGTCGGTCAGCGTTCCGTCCAGATCAAAGAATACTGTTGTCCACATCCTCGAAACCTCTCAGAAATCACATGTGGTCAGGGGCCATAAAGCCCAGAATATCGATACTCTTCTCCAGGACCTGTCTGGTCACCAGAAGAAGCCTCAAGTATCCCGCCCGTCTGGCCGCATCCTCCTCGGAGAGGATCCTGGTGGCGTGATAGAAGCGGTTAAAGTCGTTGGCCGTCTGGTAAATGTAAGCACAGATCCTGTGCGGCGCCAGCTCCTCGCAGGCATCATGGATCATAGGCCCGAACTTGGACAGATCCAACATGAGGTCCTTCTCCTCCGGCGTCTCCGGCGGAAGAAGAGCTGCCGCGTCCAGGTCGTCCTCAGCCCGCTCGAGAATGGACTTGATGCGGACGATGGTGTAGAGGATGTAGGGGCCTGTATTTCCCTCGAAGGAGGTGAATTTCTCAGTGTCGAAAATGTAATCCTTGCCCGCCTGGTTGCTCAGGTCACCGTACTTGATGGCGGAGAGGGAAACGATCTCGGCCGTCCTCTCGGCGTCCTCCTCGCGGACATTCTTGTTCTCGCGGATCTTCCGGACCATCTCCTCCTTGATGTCGTCAAGAAGGGATTCCAGGCGCATGACGCCGCCGGCCCTGGTCTTGAAGGGCTTGCCGTCCCGGCCGTTCATGGTGCCGAAACCGACGTGGATGAGCTGCGTATCCTCCCCCACGATTTTGGCCTTGCGGACAGCCCGGAAGACCTGGGTGAAGTAGAGGGACTGGCGCTTGTCCACCACGTAGATGATCTCGTCGGGATGATAGAGGTCCATGCGCTCGACGATGGTGGCCATATCCGTGGTGTTGTAGAGGGAAGCACCGTCGGACTTAAGGACCATGCAGGGCGGCACCGTCTTTTTGTCGGTATCCTCCGCCACGTCGATGACCAGGGCTCCCTGGTCATAGTGGGCATAGCCTTCGTCCTTGAGGCGCTGCACCATGCCCGGGATGATGGGATCGGCGTCGGACTCGCCCTTCCAGAGGTCGAAGTCCACGTTCAGCCGGGCGTAATTGCGCTTTAAGTCCGTGACGGACACCTTGATGATCTGCTGCCAGAGGGCGTAGTAACCCGGCCGCTTCATCTGCAGCTCATGGGTGGCCTCCATGGCCTCCGCCTTATACTGTTCGTCCTCCTTGGACCTAGCGGAGGCAAAGGGATAGATTTCCTCCAGCTCACTGATGGTGAAAGGAGCCTCCTCCGGATAGGCTGAAAGGTCCTCCGGGGCATCCTCCCGGAAGTAAATGAGATCCGGCTTCCGCTCCTTGAGCTCCCGGATGATAAGGCCCATCTGCAGCCCCCAGTCGCCCAGGTGCACGTCGCCGATTACCTCATGGCCGCAGGCCCGGCAGAGGCGCTTGATAGCCTCTCCGATGACAGCCGAGCGCAGGTGTCCGACATGGAGCGGCTTGGCGACATTGGGTCCGCCGTAGTCGAGGATGATCCTCTTCGGCTTCTCGGCCTGCTCGATGCCCAGGAAGGGATCACGGGAAGCCTGATCCACATAGTCGGCCAGGAAGGCCGGCTCCACGACGATGTTGATAAAGCCGGGCTTCACCACCTCAGCCCGGAAGGTGCCGCCGTTGGCAGCGGGCTCCATGGCCTTGGCCAGAACGTCGTCGGCAATCATAAAGGGCGCCTTGTGGTACTTCTTGGCGGCGGAAAGGGCGCCGTTGCACTGATACTCGCAGAGGTCAGGGCGGTTCGAAAGGGTCACCAGGCCGTAGGCGGCGTCATAGCCGGCCGCCTCAAAGGCCGCCTGGAAATGGTCAGTCAGAATATCCTGGATTTTTTTCATATTCGGTCACTCCGTTGGCAGGGAAGCTTTCGCTTCCTAATTAATAATATACTTTCATAGGTGGTTTCCCGCAAAAATAGAACGTAACTCAGTATAGCATTAAGTTCTTTTTTTTAAAAGCCCTCTTTGGGGAGAAAGAAAACAGCCCTCTTACGATACGTTTTGGGCTAACTGTCGCTTTGTTATTATTTTCCGGTGTGATATACTCCCCCTTGTATATCATTGTTTGCCAAAAATGCCCCGCGTATCGGAGGTTCTTATTTCAAATGAAACCCTTTTGCATTATATCCGACTCTTCCTGCGACCTGTCCGACGGGCAGCTCGAGGAACTGGATATCAGGGTCATTCCCTTCTACGTTTCCTTTGACCAGAAGATCTACCGCCGGGAGAAGAAGGAACTCTCTCTGGAGGTCTTCTACCGTCAGCTGACCTCCGAGAAGATCTTCCCCAAGAGCTCCATGCCCTCCATCGGCGATTACTGCGACGCCTTCCAGGCGGCCATTGCGGACGGATTCAGGGAGATCTGCTGCCTCACCATCACCCGCAAGTTCTCCGGCTCCTTCAACGCGGCCATGGATGCCCGGGAAATCATTCTGGAGGACTATCCGGATGCGGATATCCGGGTCATCGACACCTGGCAGGCCACCGGCGGCCAGGGGATCACGGTCATCGAGGCCTGCCGGATGCGTGAGGCCGGCTATTCCTTTGCGGACACCGTCCGCCGCCTCGAAGAGATTCGGGAGACCTCCCGGATCATGTTCGCGGTGGGCACCCTGGAGTATCTTTCCCGGGGCGGCCGGGTCGGCAAGGCGGCCGCTGTCGGCGCCAATCTCCTCAACCTGAACCCGCTGCTCGAGCTTTACGACGCCGAGCTCCAGGCCTACGGCACCGCCAGAGGACGGAAAAAGGCCATGAAGAAGGTCCTCGACATGGTCAGCGACTATTTCAAGAAGAACAAGCTGAGCTACGACGACTACGATTTCGGAATCTGCAAGGGCTACACCTCGGCAGCCGATGCCGAGACCGTCAAGGCAGGGCTCGAAAAGCTGATCGGACGTTCCCTCACCATCCCGGAGTTCCAGGTGGGCGTCACCATCGGGACCTACACCGGGCCCGACCCGGTGGGGATCACCTTTATCAGAAAATACAACAGACCGTAAAAAAGTGGGAATCAGGGACGGTTCCTTTTCCCAGTTTTCTTTGAAAACTGGGAAAAGGAACCGTCCCTGATTCCCACTTTTTTTCACAATCACAAATGCTCCCGGAAGGGATCCGGCAGACTCTCGCCCCAGGGCGTCCCGTCCAGCTCGTAGGGCGTGCTCTGGTAAACGTAATAGTTGAGCCAGTTGGTGTAGATCGCGTTGGCGTGGGACCGCCACAGGAGAATAGGCCGCCGCCCCGGATCATTGTCCGGGAAATAGTTGACGGGCAGGTCGATGTCCAGCCCCTTCTTCTTGTCGCGCTCGTACTCCCGCCGCAGCTGCATCCGGCCGTATTCCGGATGGCCCATGATGAAGATCTTGCGCCCGTTGTCCGACATGGACAATGAGACGCCGGCCTCCTCGGACTTGGCCAGGACCGTGATGGCCGGGCAGGCCTGGATTTCCCTGGCCGGGACCTCCGTGTAGCGGGACTGCGGCATGAGGAACTGGTCGTCGAAGCCCCGAAGGAGGGGCACCTTGCGGTTGTAGACCTTGTGCCAGTAGAGGCCGAAGAGCTTCTTGCCCAGGGCCTTCTTGGGCAGGCCGTAGTAATAGTACATGGCGGCCTGGGCACCCCAGCAGAGGTAAATGGTGGAGGTCACATGGGTGTTGATCCAGGAAAAGACCCGGGTCAGCTCCTCCCAGTAGTCCACATCCTCGTACTCCATCTGCTCCACCGGCGCGCCTGTCACGATCATACCGTCGTAATGGTGGCGGCGGACGTCGTCAAAGGTCTTGTAGAACTCCTTCAGGTGGCTCCTCGGCGTGTGCTTGGAGGTATGGGATTCCATGTACATGAGTGTGACATCGATCTGCAGGGGTGTGTTGGACAGTTCCCGCAGGATCTGCAGCTCCGTGTCCTCCTTCATGGGCATGAGGTTCAGGATCAGGATCTGGATCGGCCGGATATCCTGGTGGATGGCACGGTCCTCGTCCATGACGAAAATATTCTCCTCCTCAAGGATCCCCCTGACGGGCATATCATTAGGAATTTTAATGGGCATTCGCATTCACCTCCCGTACTGGGCAAGGAAGTCATCCTCGGTCAGGACCGGAATGCCTAGCTCCCTCGCCTTCTTGTTCTTGCCCGACGTGGACGCCGGGTCGTTGTTAATGAGGGCCGTGGTCTTCTTCGAGACGCTGCCGGCGCACTTGCCGCCCCTTGCCTCGATGAAATCCTGCAGCTCCCCTCTGTTTTTAAAATGGTGGACGTCGCCGGTGACCACGAAGGTCAGGCCCAGAAGGGCGGTTCCGGCGGCATGGTTCTCATTTTCCATCTTGAGACCGGCTTTTTTTAAGTCCTCCATGAGTCGGCGGTTATCCTCGCGGGCGAAGAAGTCCAAAATAGCGTCCGCCGTGACGCCGCCGATATCCGGAACGGCCAGAAGTGCCTCCCGGTCCGCGGCCATGAGGGCGTCGAAGGATCCGAAATAATTCATGATGGTCCGCGCCGATGCCCGGCCTACGCCGGAGATGGCCAGTCCGGCCAACAGCCGCCAGGGATCGTTGTCCCTCGACTTGTCTATGGCGGCCAGAAGCTTGTCCGTGCTCTTCACAAGGCCGATGACCTTCTTTTCCAGCAGCTCCTCCCGCTTATCCTTCAGCAGATAGATATCCCCAATATTGGAAATGAAACCATCCCGCACCAGTGCCAGGACGATCTCCTCGCCGAAGCCCTTGATGTCCATGGCGTCGCGGCCCACAAAGTTGATTAGATGGCGCTCGAGCTGAGCGGGGCAGCCGGGGTTGACGCATTTTACATCGCTCATCCCCTCCTCCCGCACGACTTTTGCCCCACAGACCGGGCAGACGTCGGGCAGAACGTAGTCCGTCACGCCCTCCGGCCGTTTCTCCGGAACACTGCAGCGGATCTTGGGGATGATTTCCCCGGATTTATAGACCCTGACCGTGTCTCCGATGCCGATATGGAGGCTGCTGATGAAGTCCTGGTTGTGTAGGGTGGCCCTGGAGACGGTGGTCCCGCAGAGGCGGACCGGCGTGAAGACAGCCGTCGGATTGAGCCGGCCGGTCATGCCCACCGAGATCTCGATGTCTGTGATGACTGCTTCCTTCTCCTCCGGAGGATATTTGTAGGCGATATGCCCTGCAGAGTATTTGGTCCCTGCCGGGAAATCTCTTCTGTAGGCGATCTGGTCGATCTTTACCACGGCACCGTCGATGTCGTGGTCGAGACTGCCGCGGGATTCGCCGATCCGGTCGATCTCGGCGAGGATTTCCTCGTCGGTGACGCAGCGGCGATGGGGGACTGTCTTCATTTTCTGCTTTTTGGCAAGCTCGTCCAGTCCCGCCGTGTGGGATGCCATGAGGCGTTGCGGACCGTTCTGCACATTAAATATGAAGAAGCTCAGCCCGCGCTCCCGCGTCATGGCCGGGTCCAGCTGGCGTAGGGTGCCCGCCGCGCAGTTCCTGGGGTTGGCGAAGACCTTCTTGCCGAGAAGCTCCTGCTTCTCGTTGGTGCGGTCGAAATCCGCGTGGCTCATATAGACCTCACCGCGGACCTCCAGGTAGTCGGGCTCGTCTTTGAGCTTTCTCACTACATCCGGGATGACCAGGGCATTGAGGGTCACGTCCTCGCCCACCAGGCCGTCCCCGCGGGTCTCGGCCATGGTCAGCTCGCCGTTCTCGTAGCGAAGGGTCATGGAGAGGCCGTCAATCTTCTCCTCCACGGAGAAGACCGCGTCCGGGTGGAGTTCACGGACTCCGTGGACCCATTCGATGACCTCCTCCCGGGTAAAGACGTCCTGGATGGAGAGCATGGGCACGTTGTGGGTGACCGTCACCCCGGCCTCGCGCTTGACGCTGGCCCCCACGGTCTGGGTGGGGGAGCTTGCGTCCACGTACTCCGGATGTTCCTTCTCCGCCGCCTTGAGCGACTGCATCAGCATGTCGTACTCGTAGTCCGAGACGATCGGCTCGCCGGACTCGTAGCGTTCGTTGTAAAGTCTGATCTTATCCTGAAGCTCCCGGTATGCCTCAAGTGTCATTTCTGTCATGGTTCCTCTTCTCCCTGCGGTCCGGATAGGGCTTGTCCTGAGAAGACCGGCCGTCCCGGCGGTTGTTTCGGTAGGCAGACGCAACCCCTTCACCATCACGGCCCCGGCGTTCATAGTTTTTTCCCGCTTCACGGGAGCCGTAACCGGCGGAGCTTCCCTGCCGCGGCCTGTCGCCGTAGCTCCGCTCGCCGCTCTGGCTGTCTCGACGTGGTCTGTCGCTGTAGCGTCTCTCGCCGCCCTGGCTGTCACGCCTCGTTCTCTCGCCGTGGCTCCGATCACCGGTCTGGCTGTCACGCTGCGGCCTCTCGCCATAGCGTCTCTCGCCATCATGGCTGTCTCGACGCGGTCTGTCGCTATAGCTCCGATCGCCGCTCTGGCTGTCCCGACGCGGTCTCTCGCTGTACCGTTTCTCACCGTCCTGGCTGTCACGCTGCGGTCTGTTGCCGTAGCGTCGCTCACCGCTCTGACTGTCCCGATACGGTCTGTCACCATAAATCCGCTCACTGCCCCGGTTGTCTCGATTCTCATACCTGGGTGATCTCTCCCCTTCGGGGCGCGGCGGGTATGCCTTATCTGTATTGGTAATCACTCTGGCCACAGGCTCGGGACCGGGCGCATCCGCCAGCTGCTTCAGGCCCTCGATCTCCTCCCTGGTCAGAAAACGCTTCATGCCCTCCCGGAGACCGCCCAGGCGCAGATTCATGATCCGGACCCGCTTGATCTCGACGGCGGTGTAGCCCAGTGCCTGGCACATGCGCCGGATCTGACGGTTGTATCCCTGGGTCAGAATGATGCTGAATTTCCTCGCGCCGCGGCGCTCAATGGTGCAGGGCCTGGTCGTAACGCGAGTCCCTTTCGGGCAGTCCTCCCCGTCCTTCACCAGGTGCCGGTCGTCATCGAGGACGATGCTCACCCCCCGGCTCATCTTCTGCAGGAAATCATCGGTGATATATCGGTCGACCTTGACAATATACTCCTTCTCATGAAAGCCCGCGGCCCGCATGATCTTGTCGTTGAGGTCTCCGTCATTGGTCAGCAGGACCAGTCCGGTGGACTCCCGGTCCAGCCGGCCGGCATAGGAAATATAATGGTTCAGGCCTGCGAAGTCAATAATGTTCTCTTTGACCCTCCGGTCGCCGGTGCAGATCACGCCCTTGGGCTTGTTGATCACCATATAGAGCTTTTCTTCGCCCTTGTCCCGGACGGGCTTGCCATCCACATAGACCTTATCGTTCTCTCCGACTCGAGAACCGAGGGTGGCCGTCTTCACCTCCCCATCAGGCCCTTCCACGGTCACGTGACCTTCCTCAATCAGCTTGTCCGCCTCCCGGCGGGAGCAAAGGCCCGTTCCGCTCAGATACTTATTGAGTCTCATACTCTTGGTTTCATTTTCCATGGTAATTCTCCAGACAATCCCTCCCGGGATTATAAAACAAAACGCCGGCCAGATGTAAAGTCCGGCCCTTCTGCCGTGAAAGGCCCTTCCGCCGTGAAAGGTCCTCTGCCGGCGAACCGACGCGCCGCCTCTCTTCCGGCGCCTCCGCCCGAAGAGGACCGCTGCCGGTCCGAAAATGTACTAATTCATATTATCATTATTGGAAATGAAAAGCAATCAGTATCCGCCGGCTGCCCCTGTGCCCCGGCTGCGTCCACGCTTTTCATTGCGGAGAAGCTTGTAAACGGCTGCTGCCCCCTGTGCGCCCGCGCTATGCAGCGCGGAGAAGATTGTGAACGGCTGCTCTCCCCATACCCCGGGCCGCACTTCAGATTCAGTGCTGAAGCGGCGGGAAATGCAGGCACCTCCTGGCAAGGTAGCTTCCCATTCCCGCTGTTCCTTTCCGGGAACAATGGGAATTCCCCAAAATACCACAATAACAGAGACAAATGTCAACTTGAAATATACATGGTTTATGGTATGATTGTATGTTGAAAGGTTTTTCCCAAATATGTGTTCTTATTCATTTGCTCAAAGAGCCGTGCTTCCCGATTTTCATTTCCATGATCGGACCTGCGTTCCCGGTACCTGTGAGCAATTAATATGATCATCAGTGTACCAGATAGCTTGAGGAAGCAGCATGGCGAGAAGAAAAATTACTAAAAGGCAGCGGATCCTCCGACGGCGGATCGAAGCGCTGAAAATGCTTGGCGTCGCCTTCGTCTTCATCCTGGCAGTGTTTCTGATCTTTGACAGAAATCCAGCCCCGTCAAGAGCCGACACCAGCCCGCCCGAGAGCGCTGCCGGCAGCAGCGGGGAGAATGCGGAGAGCACGGCCGCAGAAGCAGAGACTGACAGCCCGCCCGCTGAGGTCACGCCGGAGCCCACTCTCCCGGAAGCTGAGACCCTCAGTGCCGATGGTTGGCAAAGCGTTGACAACGGCTGGTCCTATGTCAAAGAGGATGGCAATCCGCTGACAAGCCAATGGGCCACCATCGACGGCCGGATCTACTACTTCGATGAAAACGGCCATATGACCACCGGTTGGAAGACCATCGATGAGAAGCTTTATCACTTCACGCTGGCCGGAGAGTTGGAAGTCGACACCTGGGCTCAGGATGAGTCGGGCAACTCCTACCATTTGAACAAAGGCGGCTACGCCGACACAGGCTGGCTCAAGACCGATGACGGCGCCACCTACTATCTCGGCAGCGACGGCATCCGCCGGACAGGTCGGACGGAGATCGACGGCAAGGTCTACTATTTCGAGGGCGACGGCCGCATGGCCGTAGGCTGGACGGACATCGGGGATACCCGTTATCACTTCGATGAGAACGGCGTCCTGACAGTCGGCTGGTTCACCGATGCCGACGGATCCAAGTACTACTTCTTCGAGGACGGCACCATGGCCCACTCCTGGCTGGAGCTGGACGGCAAGAAGTACTTCCCCGGCCAGGACGGCATTCTGGACATCGGCTGGACAAGGATCAACGGCGATCAGTACTACTTCCTGGAGGACGGCTCCATGGCCCTCGGCGAGCAGGTGATCGACGGCAAGACCTACGTCTTCGGCGACGATGGTATCCTGGCCAGCGGTCTGACCCACAAGGACGGCAAGCTCTACTACTTCGACGAGGAAGGCGGCAAAAAGACCGGCATCATCCACCTCGAGACCGGCACCTACTTCTTCGGCGGTGCGGACGGCTCCGCCCAGTCAGGCTGGGTGACGGACGACTCCGGCAACCGCTACTACATGGATCCTGAGACTCTGACCGCCCTTACCGGTTGGAACAGTGTGGACGGGAAAATGTGTTACTTCTCCAGCGAAGGCATCTATGATCCCAACAAGAAGGAGACCGACATGCCCATGGTCGCCCTGACCTTCGATGACGGCCCCGGCTACTACACCGACCGCCTGCTGGAAATCCTGAAAAAAAATGGCGCCACCGCTTCCTTCTTCATGATTGGCACGGAGGTGGCAAATTACAAGGATCAGACCCGGCACATCTACGAGGCCGGTATGGACCTGGGCAACCACTCCTACAATCATAAGAATCTTCGGGATCTTTCCGGGGAAGAGGTTTACGACGAGCTCTCAAGGACAGCTGACCTGATCGAGGAAGTCACCGGCAAGAGGCCCTGGCTCTGGAGACCGCCGGGAGGCGCCTACAACGATACCGTTCTGGCCAACGACATGGGCGTTCCGATGATCATCTGGTCCCTGGACACACTGGACTGGGATACCAAGAACACCGAATCCAACGTAAGAGCAGTTCTGGACAACGTCAAGGACGGCGATATCATCCTGATGCACGAGATCTACCAGACCTCCGTGGACGCGGTAGAGATTTTCCTTCCTGAGCTCACCAGGAGAGGCTTCAAGGTCGTCTCCGTCACGGAGCTGGCCAAAGCCAAGGGTGTCAATCTCGTTGAGGATTACGCCTACGGGCGAATTGAATAATGGGAAACTGGGAATCAGGGACGGTTCC
>CAMONF010000007.1 GCA_946620335.1 uncultured Clostridia bacterium | reverse complement strand
GGGCCTTCCCGGACATAGAGAGAACTGGAGACCACCTCGAAGGTGGCGGGCAGGGACGTATCCGAATTATCCGAAGAAGAAGAAGAAGAAGAAGAGGAAGCGGCTTCGATTGGTGTCTGGCCGGAAGAGGTATCCGTCTGTCCGGCTTCATCCTGAAAGGAAGCGGCTTCAACGGGTGTCTGGCCGGAAGAGGTATCCGTCTGTCCGGCTTCATCCTGAGAGGAAGCGGTCTCACCGGATGCCTGGCCGGTGTGGTCAGCGCCGGAATCTGTCTGGGAGGCATCAGAGGCTGTACCTTCCGATTCCGTCCGGTCTTCATCCGAATCATTTTTATCGACCGGCTCGGAAGTGACTTTGTTGCTCGAATTGTATCGAAGCACGCCGCTCCAGGGGTGGTAGACATATTCATAGACGCAGACTTCATCACCCTGGTCACCCGGGGCCGGGGAACGGTTGGGATGGTCGTCGGAGGGGATGTCCTCGTGGGCCGCGGCCGTCAGCCCGTCGCCAATATAGAGCTCTGCATGGTAGTCATCGATGAGCAGGACGTCTCCGGGCAGGAGACGGTCGGTGGAGCCTGAATCCAGGCCCAGATCGGAGGCCGGGATCCAGTCGAAGCCGGCAGATTTGAAGGCCTCCTTGATATCCCCGGTGTATCCTTCATACTGATTGCAATAGCCCAGATGGAAACCGCCGGCCCAGAAGGCGCTGATCACAAAAGAAGAGCAGTCATAGCCGCCGTCGCCCCAACGGTGCTCCTGGGAGTAGCCGTAGGATTGGTCGTGGCAGGTGGTGACTGCCCAGTCTATGGTCTTTTGAATAGAGGGCTCGGCACTTTCATCCGCCAGAGCCGTGTGGGAAATGAGCAGGGAAGCAATGAGAGCGGGGACAAGAAGGGCTTCTTTGTTGCTAAATGTCAAGTGGGATGATCCTCCTGTCGAGAAAGATGAACAGCCGGGGGTATCCCCCCGGCTGTGGGTTTCAGGAAAGGCCAAGGATCCGTCTGGCGACGTAGACGCCGCTGGCGGAGGCATGGCTGAGGGAATGGGTGACGCCGCTGCCATCCCCGATCACGTAAAGTCCCTTGTGGGATGTCTCCAGATGCTCGTCCAGGGCGACCTCCATGTTGTAGAACTTTACTTCCACGCCGTAGAGGAGGGTATCGTCGTTGGCGGTGCCGGGGGCAATCTTGTCAAGGGCATATATCATCTCGATGATACCGTCCAGGATCCGCTTGGGCAGGACCAGGGACAGGTCACCGGGGGTGGCATTCAGAGTAGGCCTCGTGGTGCACTCCTCGAGACGCTTGGGGTTGGTGCGACGGCCGCGCTCGAGATCGCCGAAGCGCTGGACGATGACGCCGCCGCCCAGCATGTTGGAGAGGCGGGCGATGCTCTCGCCGTAGCCGTTGCTGTCCTTGAAGGGATCCGAGAAGTGCTTGGATACCAGGAGGGCGAAGTTGGTGTTGGCGGTCTTCCGGGACTCGTCCTCGAAGCTGTGGCCGTTTACGGTGATGATGCCGTTGGTGTTTTCATTTACCACGATGCCGCGGGGGTTCATGCAGAAGGTGCGGACCGGGTCCTCGAACTTTCTCGTCCGGTAGACGATCTTGCCCTCATAGAGCTCGTCGGTGATGCCGGAGAAGATCTCGGCGGGGAGCTCCACACGGACGCCCAGGTCGACGCGGTTGGACTTGGTGGCGATGTCCAGGTCATGGCAGACCCGCTCCAGCCACTTGCTGCCGGAACGCCCGACGGAGATGATGCACTGTTTTCCTGTCCAGGCTTCATCGCCGGCGTGGATCCGGTAGTTATCGCCGTCCATGTCCAGGAAGGTGATCCTGGTGTCGAAATGAAATTCCACGCGGTCCTTCAGGCGGTCGTACAGGTTCTGCAGGACCACGTAGTTGATGTCCGTGCCCAGATGGCGGACGGAGGCATCGAGGAGCTGGAGGCCGTTCTGCATGCACTTGCGCTTTAAGGAAGTGCCGGCGGTGGAGTACATCTGGGTCCCGGCGCCGCCGTTCTCCATGTTGATCCCATCCACATAGTGCATGAGCTCGAGGGCGGTGTCGCGGCCGATGTAGTGGTATAGAGTGCCGCCGAAGTCGTTGGTGATGTTGTATTTTCCATCGGAGAAGGCGCCGGCGCCGCCGAAGCCGTTCATGATGGAGCAGGAGGGGCAGTTGATGCAGGTCTTGATCCGCTTGCCGTCGATGGGGCAGTGGCGCCTGGAAAGCTCATGGCCCGCGTCGAAAACGGCGATCTTGAGAGACGGGTCATTCTGGGAAAGCTCATAGGCGGAGAAAATGCCGCCAGGGCCGGCTCCTACGATCAGGATATCATAATTCATAGCAATCCTCCTTTTTGACCGGCAGACTTTCTGCATCTCCGGTACCGTGGATGGGCGGATGCTCCTCCGGTGCGGAGCGAACATTTGCCAACGATATTCTACTGGATAGGTGTCGAAAATGCAAGCCCTGGAACAAATGTATGAAAATGGAAACAAGGAACACGAATTGTTCACACTTAACGGGGAAAAGACGTGGTATGATAGTTTAAGCGCCGCTTGGCAGCGCAATATATACAAGGAGGAATCGCCATGTTCTCTGATAATTATCGAAAGAACCGGCTCCTGGGCGGCATTGTGATGCTGGTGGCCGGCCTTATTTTTCTGGTATCACCTTACTATTCCACGACCACGATCGTCCGCTATGTGGGCTGGATCATCCTCATCGGGGCAGCGCTCAACCTGATTTCCTGCTTTGCGGGCGGTTTCGGCGGCTTCGACAGCCTTTTCCTGAGCTCGGTCCTGACGGCAGTAGTAGCCCTCTGGTTGATCCGTTCTCCGGCCAGCGCCGTCTCCAGCATCAACCTGGTCTTCGGCATCCTGCTGCTTCTGGCAGGAGGGATGGCCCTCTGGCAGTGCCTGTCCGCCAGCCGTATGAACCCGCTCACCATGATACTCGCCGTCGTCGGCGTCGTTTTTGCCCTGGGCATCATCGCCAATCCCTTCCGGCTCACCAATATGGTCATCCGGCTCATCGGGGTGGGTCTTATTTACCAGGGTGTCGTCCGCATCTTCTTCGAGAGCGGCTCCGGCCTTTTTAACAGCAAGAGATGAAAGCGTGACTAAGAAATGAAAACAGGTCTGGTTCTTGAAGGAGGCGCCATGCGCGGCCTCTTCACCATGGGCGCCCTCGACTATCTGATGGAAAAGGGCATCACCTTCGACGCAGCGGTGGGCGTCTCCGCCGGCGTCACCTTCGGCTGCAATATCAAATCCGGCCAGAAGGGCCGTGTACTCCGGTATACCACAAAATACTGCCGTGACTGGCGCTTCTGCTCCTTCAGGTCCTGGCTGCTGACGGGAGACCTTTTCGGCACGAAATTCTGCTATGATGACATCCCCTTTAAGCTGGATCCCTGGGACAGCGCGGCCTGGGAGGCCAATCCCATGGACTTTTATGTGACGGCCACGGACACGGCGACCGGCAAGGCGGTCTTTAAAAAGGTGGTAAAGACCCGGAACCGGAAGGAAATCGAGTGGTTCCGCGCCTCGGCCTCCATGCCCATCGCCTCCCGGCCGGTGAAGATCGGTCGGTGGACCCTTCTCGACGGCGGGATCGCCGACTCCATCCCCCTTCATTTCATGGAGGACAAGGGAATGGAGAAAAATGTAGTCATTCTGACCCAGCCGGTGGGCTTCGTCAAGATGCCCCAGAAGTTCATGCCGGCTATGCGGCTGCTCCTGGCCCGCTACCCGGCCGTCGTCCGGGCAATGGGCCGCCGGCATAACGTGTACAATCTGGAGACTGCCTATGTGCGGAAGCGGGCGGTGGAGGGCAAGGCCTTCATCATCGCTCCGCCGGAGAGTCTCGGCATCGGCCATATTTCCCATGATCCCGACGAGCTTAGAAGGGTCTATAATATTGGGCGGCAGACCATGGAGGAGAAGCTGCCTGCGCTGTTGGAATTTTTAGGGCAATGGGAATGAGGGACGGTTCCTTTTCCCACTTTTCAAAAATGAAAAGTGGGAAAAGGAACCGTCCCTCATTCCCATTTTCCCCACTTTTCAGGAATGAAAAGTGGGAAAAGGAACCGTCCCTCATTCCCATTTTTCACACTGCTTTAACGCATTAAATTAATAGAGGACTTGTTTTTAATGACAATTGATTATATAATAGAGAGAAATTTTCGTCTGTCCATTTTGAGGGGGACAGAAAAAGGGAGGATAATAGATGAGTTTCAGTGATCTTATCAGTACCATTGACAATTTTCTCTGGGGATGGCCTCTGATCATTCTGCTGTTCGGCACCCATATCTACATGACCGTGCGCACCGGTTTTATTCAGAAGGATATCTTCAAAGCCATCAAGCTTTCCGTGACCCGGGATCCGGACGCTGAGGGCGACGTTTCTCAGTTCGGTGCTTTGACCACAGCGCTTTCGTCCACCATCGGCACCGGCAACATCATCGGCGTCGGTACCGCCATCGCCATGGGCGGCCCGGGTTCCGTGCTCTGGATGTGGCTGACCGGTATCTTCGGCATCGCCACCAAGTATGCGGAGACTCTTATTTCCGTCAAGTACCGCGTGAAGAGTGAGGACGGCACCATGATTGGCGGCGCCATGTACGCTCTGGACAGAGGCCTCAAGGCCCGCTGGGCAGGCATCATCTTCGCCATCCTGGCCGCTGTCTGCGCCTTCGGTATCGGCTGCATGGTCCAGGCCAACGCCGTCGCCGCCAACTTCACGACAAACTTTGGTGTCCCGGCCTGGGTCAGTGCTGTTGGTCTCAGCATCCTGGTCGCTCTGGTCATCATCGGCGGCATCCAGTCCATCACACGGGTCTCCGAGAAGCTGGTCCCCTTCATGGCTGCCTTCTACGTCATCGGCTGCCTGATCATCCTGGTCATGAACGTCGACGTTCTGGGTGAAGCTATTGTGGCTATCGTCACCTCCGCTTTCTCCGCCAAGGCTGCCACCGGCGGCTTCGTCGGCTCCACCATCGCCACCGCCTGCCGCTACGGCTTCGCCCGCGGACTTTTCTCCAATGAATCCGGTATGGGTTCCGCTCCCCTGGTCGCCTCCGCGGCTCAGACAAGGAACCCCAAGCGCCAGGCCCTGGTCTCCATGACCGGTACCTTCTGGGATACTGTTGTCATTTGCCTTATGACCGGTCTGGTCCTCGTTTCCAGCATCATCAAGCATGACGCCATCCACGGCCTGTCCGGCAACGGCAGCGAGCTGACCAGCCAGTGCTTCTCCATGATCCCCTACATCGGTCTGCCCATCCTGGTGGTCGGCCTCATCACCTTCGCCTTCTCCACCATTCTGGGCTGGTACTATTACGGCGAGCGCTGTGCGGTCTATCTCTTCGGCGAGAAGGCCATCATGCTCTACAAGATTTTCTGGGTCATCGGCGTCTTCGTCGGCTCCATGGTCGAGCTCAACCTGGTCTGGAACATCGCCGACCTGCTGAACGGCCTCATGGCCATCCCCAACATCTTCGCTGTCCTGCTCCTGTCCAAGGTCATCGTGGACGAGACACGCAAGTACGATGGCGAACATATCAACGACAAGGACGAGACGGAAATCCCGGTCCTCAAGAACGCCAAGAAGGGTATTCTGGGCTGAGACGCGCTCCTGAGGGAGGCTATCATGGAACAGGAAATTCTGGTTTCTGCTGAGCGCCTGACAAAGACCTACAAGCCTTTGTTCCGGCAGCCCACACCGGCTGTGCGGGACGTGAACCTGGCCCTCAGGGCCGGGGTGATCACGGGGCTGGTGGGAGAGAGCGGCTGCGGTAAGACGACTGTCGGCCGGCTTCTCCACCGGGACCTGGAACCGGATTCCGGCAGCATCCTCTTTGAAGGAACGGATGTGGCCAAGATCCGGGGCAGGCGCCTTGCTGACTACCAAAAGCAGGTCAAAATGGTGAACCAGCGGCCGGTCGAGGCCTTCGACAAGCGCTACACCATGGGTCATAACGCCCGTGAGCACCTGAAAAAGGCCGGAATGGATGAGGAAGCCGCCATGCGGGTGGCCCGCGATTTCTTCGAGATGTGCGGCGTGAGCCAGGAGGAGATGACCATGTTCGCTGCCGAGGTCAGCGCCGGGACAGCCCAGCGCGCGGCCCTGGCCATGGCCATGGAGACCAGGCCGCGGCTCCTCATCTGCGACGAGATCATGAGTGCCCTCGACAAGGCCCAGGAGGAGAGAGTGATCGAGATCCTCCGGGTATTTGAAAATGAAGTCAAGGGGGCTGTGCTTTACATTTCCCACAATATCGACCTGGTGAGCCGGCTCTGCGGCGAGATCATCGTCATGCAGGAGGGCAGGGTCATCGAGGCCGGTCCCACAGAACAGGTCATGAAGAATCCCCAGGCGGACTTTACTAAGCGCCTGATTCGGGACAGCCGCCCGGAGGCCCTGATCATGAGACGGAGAGGGCGCCGGATGAGCGACCTTTTCAAGGTGGATACCAGCGTCTGAATGCCAGGGTCGTGGTCAGGGCCTGCTCAGGCGTCCCACAGAATTCATCTCCTGAGGCTCCTCAGGGCGGGATGATGAAGGCTGGTGCCTGTTTCGCTGGCTGACATAATCGCTGCAGCCGCTGCAGGGGCATCAAAGTGTAAGAAAAGAACAGTTTCGGCAGGCAGTCTTATGATATGCCTGCCGAAAGATTTCAGGGGGGATGCAGGGACTGAGGCCCCTGGGGCTGATTAGCCTGCACCCTGCTGACCGGCAGGCGGTCTCAAGGAATGTCTGTCGAAATAGTTTACAGTATATGGCGAGAAATGCGGTCCCCTGGGATGCAACTTGTCTCTGCTGAACTATATTAGGACAAAGAACGAATGGAGAGTGAAATGTCTTTCTTTACAGGCATATCCGTACTTACAGGCAAATGCTGCGCAGGTGTCTGACGGAAGGGGCTTTCGTATGAATACTACAGATAAGAGGGTACTGCAGGTCGTGACCGGCAATTTCGGCTCCGGGGGGCTGACACAGATCGTCCATGTCTGGGGCCGCCAGATGGAGCCGGAAGGGATCGTATTTGACTTTATTTGCAGGAAGTTTTTTCCGTGCGAATCCTATATCCGCGAGATCCACAGTTATGGGGGACGAGTCAGCAGGCCGAAAACAGAGAAGAAGGGAATCCGGGCAATCATTGATTTTGTCAGGCGTCTTTGGCGGATCCAGGCACGTGAAAAGTATGAAATCATTCATATTCACTCTGATTCCACATACAATATGCTGGCGGGGGGGCTGGCTGCCAGAGCTGCCGGGATTCCGCGGATCATCCTGCACTCCCACAGCGCCGGCATGGAGGCTCCCACAGCCGGCGGTATCTCTTTGAGGTATCTCCTGAAAGTCAGCGCCCACAGGATATGCAAGCTGCTGCTTCCCGGGAAACATGTAACGCTCTGTGCCTGCTCGTCGAAGGCGGCAGACTGGATGTACAGGCGATCTCTCAGAGACCGTGTGATCATACTGGATAACGGCATTGATCTGAAGCCGTTCATGTCTTCCGGAGCTGAGAGAGAAGCGATCCTACAGGAAAAGGGGCTCTGCGGGAAGTTGGTGATCGGTCATGTCGGGCGATTTGCCTACGTGAAGAACCACAAATTTATCCTGCAGCTGGCAGCTGATTTGAAAAAAATCTGTCCTCATGTAGTATTCGTCCTGGTCGGAGACGGGGAGCTTTTCGGGCAGATCCGCAGCATGGCGCAGGATGCAGGCCTTGACAACGTTATTTTCACGGGTCAATCCAATGAGGTGGACCGCTGGCTGCAGGCCTTTGATATCTTTATCCTGCCTTCCTGGTTCGAGGGACTTCCGGTATCCGCCATAGAGGCCCAGGCGGCCGGACTGCCGTGTCTCCTCTCAGACCGCATCGACAGGGCCTGCAAGGTTCTTGAGAGTGTGGAATTTCTCGCGGTCGACGGGGGAACGAAAGAATGGGTCCAGGCCATTCGTAAGCTGGATGAAGAGAAGGAACGGTACCGCGATTCGGCCTTCCGCGCGGAGTGCTTCACGCAGATGGTGAATTCAAAGTATAATATTTCGAATACGGTCCGAGAGTTGAAGCTTCTGTACGAGTACGAGGCGTGAACAGGAAAATGCTGGCCGTTGGCTGCAAAAAGCCGCTCCCCATCCGGCAGAGAAGGCGCTGGGACGCAGGCGCCGGGATGGGAGAAGGGTTTTCATTTGTTGAGGAGCAGGACTGATGACAGAGACAGATCTGAAAAAACTGCATGAGCTCGAACTGATACTCGCAAAGGAGTTCGCGCGGATCTGCGAGAAGCACAAGATCCGCTATTTCATGATCGCGGGGACGCTGCTCGGTGCGGTGAGGCACGGCGGTTTCATTCCCTGGGACGAGGACATGGATTTCGGTATGCTTCGCAGCGATTTTGAGCGGTTCCTGGCGGTGTGCCGCGAGGAGCTGGATACAGACACCTATTTTCTGCAGACCGGGGAGACGGATCCGGCCTATACCTATGCCTTTGCGAAGCTCCGCCTGAACGGGACAAAAATCGTGGAAGAGATTGGCAGGGACACCTTCGCCAACAAAGGCATTTTCATTGACATCTTTCCTTTCGACAATGTTCCTGACAACAGGGTCCTCAGGCGCATTCACGAGAAAGAACGCTATCTCTGGAAAAACATGCTGGCAGTGCGGCTGGGCTATCACAACGGCCGCAAAAGAGCGAAAATCCTCCAGGTGATGCTGCGCCTTGCGTCCCGCCTTCTGCCTGTTAAGGTGATCAGAGGGTTGAAGGAACGGGCTTTTACCCGCTATAACAAAGGCAGGTCGAAGTATGTGGTGACTGCGGAAGGAAGCTACCGTTATGACCGGGAAATCATTCCGCGGCGGTTCACGGAGAAGCTTCAGCCCCTGTCCTTCGAGGATACGGAATTTTTCACCTTTGCCTCTTACGAGGACTACCTGACCAATCTGTATGGCGATTACAGAAAACTACCCCCTGTGGAAGAGCGGAATAAACATTCCGTAATGACAGTTGAATTTGGAAAATACGGACAGTGAGGAGTTGCTATGGAAATAACGTTACCCGGCTTTAACCGCCTTCTCATGGAATTCGGATCCGGCTTCGGCATCATGGCGCCGGTCATCCTCTTTATCTACCTCCGCAACAGGCGAAAATGCGCCATTCTGCCCTTCATCGCCGGCATCGTGGCCATGCTGGGCTTCGCCTTCGGGCTGGAGCAGTTCTTCCATGCCCTCATTTTATCCTCGCCCCTTGGGCCGATCATCCAGAACAACCTGGTCCTCTACGCCCTCTACGGCGGCCTGGCGGCGGGCATCTTCGAGGAGCTGGGGCGGTGGGTCGCCTTCCGCTTCGTGCTGAAGGACGAGTACCGGCAAAATGACCGCAATGCCCTCATGTACGGTGCGGGCCACGGCGGCGTAGAAATGTTCCTGATCCTCACCGTCAACTATTCCACTTTCCTCTTTTACTTTACGATGATCGAGAGCGGCGGCCTGGCTGCCGTCACCCAGGGGATGGATGCGGCTGCAGCGGAAGCTTTCACGCAGCAGCTGACCCAGCTGGCCCAGAGCTCGCCCCTCATGTTCATCATGGCCATGGTGGAGAGGATTTCGGCCATGCTGGCCCAGCTGGGGCTCTCGGTCCTGGTCTGGTTCTCCCTGGGCGGGAAGGGGACCGGCAATCACAGACGGTACTTCTTCCTGGCGGTCCTCCTGCATGCGGCGCTGGACGCCGTGTCGGTCCTGGCGGCGGGTCTCATTTCCAATATTCAGATCGTGGAGATCATCATCCTTGTCCTGGCCCTCGGCGTTCTCTTTATTGCGAAGCGCGTCTGGACGATCGAACACGACGTGGAGCAGGATCGGAAGCTCCGCGGCGTGCGGGTCGGCCTCCTTGCCCGCCGCTGGAACAAAAAGCTCTGAGCCGGGCGAAAAGCAAGTAAATACAGTGAAAATGACCAGTCCCTGGCTGCAAAAATACTTATATTTTTGCCGGTTGGGGACTTAACATTTTCGTAAAACTCGTGTAAAATATATAATCGTCTTTTAAGAGATTTTATGTAAACGAACAAGGCCCAGGGCCTTTGCGATAAGAATGGAGGCAACACCTATGACGAAAATTGACATCATTTCCGGCTTCCTCGGCGCCGGCAAGACAACACTGATCAAGAAGCTCCTCTCGGAGGGCCTCTCCGGCGAGCAGGTCGTCCTCATTGAGAATGAGTTCGGTGAGATCGGCATCGACGGCGGTTTCCTCGAGGAGGCCGGCATCCAGATTCGTGAAATGAACTCCGGCTGCATCTGCTGCTCCCTGGTCGGCGATTTCGGCACCGCCCTCGGCGAGGTCATCCACACCTACCATCCGGACCGGATCATCATCGAGCCCTCAGGCGTCGGCAAGCTCTCCGACGTCATCAAGGCCGTTCAGGGAATTGACGAGATCAGCGAGGTCCAGCTGAACAGCTTCACGACCGTGGCCGACGTCAACAAGTGCAAGATGTACATGCGGAACTTCGGCGAGTTCTTCGACAACCAGATCCAGTACGCCAGGACCATCATCCTGAGCCGCACCGACACCCCCAAGGCCACTCCGGAGAAGATCGACGAGGTCGTCGCCATGATCCGCGAGCTGAACCCCACCGCAGCCATCATCACGACCCCCATCACCGAGCTGTCCGGCGCTGTGGTCCTTGAGACCATGGAGAAGGGCCGCGAGGACGAGGATGCTGCCCTGCTCGAGAGCGTCCGCGCGCTGGCAGAGGAGCATCACCACCACGACCACGATCATCACCATCATCACGACCATGATGAGGAGCATGAGCATCACCACGATCACGACGATGAGCATGAACACCATCATGACCACGATGAGGAGCATGAGCACCATCATGACCATGATGAGGAGCACGGACATCATCACCATCATCACCACCATCATCACGGACATGACGCGGATGAGGTATTTGTCAGCTGGGGAGCTGAGACTCCGCGTAAATACACCAGGGATGAGCTGGAGAGCTGCCTGACGGCGCTGGATGATGCTGAGCAGTACGGGCTTGTTCTGCGCGCGAAGGGTATGATCCCGGCTGATGACGGAACGTGGCTGTACTTTGATATGGTTCCCGGAGAGCATGAGATCCGCACCGGACAGCCGGAAGTTACCGGACGTCTGTGCGTGATCGGTTCGAAACTCAGCGCTGAAAAGCTGAACGAACTGTTCCATGCGGAGGGCAGGTTCTCGGATCTCGACTGAGGATCCTCTGATTTTAAATGGCCGCGCTGAACCCCGCCGGGTCAGGCGCGGTCCTGTTTGGCGGTCCGGGATATGCCTTCCTGAGAAAGAGACAAGGCTCCCGGACAGAATGGAGTTTGCATCATGATGGAAGTACCTGTATATCTGATCACGGGTTTTCTGGAAAGCGGAAAAACAAGCTTTATCCGTGATGTGCTCGCTTCTCCTGATTTTGCTGACGGAGCGAAAACACTTCTGATCCAGTGCGAGGAAGGGGAAGAAGAGTACGACGAAAAAGAATATGCCAGGCATAATATAGAAATAATTACGGTCGAAAACGAGGAGGACCTGAATCCGGCGTTTCTGGACAGATGCCATAAATTCTATAAGCCCTACAGGGTATTTGTCGAATTTAACGGTATGTGGGACGCGAAGAAGTTCGCGGAGCAGTCCCTGCCGAAGCGGTGGGAAGTTGTGCAGACGATCACGCTTGTGGACGGAAGTACATTTGAGATCTATCTGAACAATATGCGCAGCATCCT
>CAMONF010000006.1 GCA_946620335.1 uncultured Clostridia bacterium | reverse complement strand
TATGGCAGAAAAAAGAGATTACTATGAGGTGCTGGGCGTTGACAAGAATGCTGACGCCGACACCCTGAAGAAGGCTTACCGGAAGCTGGCAAAAAAATATCATCCGGACGTAAATCCCGGGGATGAGGCGGCCGCTGAGAAGTTCAAGGAGGCCTCCGAGGCGTATGCCATCCTGTCGGATCCGGAGAAGAGAAAGCAGTACGACCAGTTCGGCCACGCGGCCTTCAGCGGCGGCGGCTACGGCGGCTTCGACCCCAACAGCATGGATTTCAGCGACCTGTTCGGTGATCTCTTCGGGTTCGGGGATATCTTCGGCAGGAGCCGCCAGACCAGGCAGAACCCCAACGCGCCCATGCGCGGCGCCAACGTGAGGACCTCCGTCAACATCACCTTCGAGGAAGCGGCCTTCGGCTGCGAGAAGCAGCTGGACCTGAACCTCCGGGAGTCCTGCACTGCCTGCGGCGGCACCGGCGCCAAGGCCGGAACATCCCCGGTCATCTGCCCGCGGTGCAGCGGCAGCGGCCGGGTCGTCACCACCCAGCAGTCCATTTTCGGCATGATGCAGTCCGAGACGGCCTGCCCCGAGTGCCGCGGGACCGGCAAACAGATCAAGGACAAGTGTCCGGAATGCCGCGGGACCGGTTATATCACCCGCCGGCAGAAGATCAAGGTCCAGATCCCGGCAGGTATCGACAACGGCATGAGCGTCCGCGTCCGCGACAAGGGCGAGCCGGGCGCCAACGGCGGCCCGAGGGGCGATCTGCTGGTCGAAGTCAGAGTGGCCCGCCATCCGCTGTTCCAGCGGGATGACATGGACCTCTACTCGGTCAGCCCCATTTCCTTCACCAAGGCTGCCCTGGGCGGCAAGGTCCGGATCAAGACCCTGGACGGAGAAGTGGAGTACGAGGTCAAGCCGGGCACCCAGACCGACACCAGGATCCGCCTGCGCGGCAAGGGCGTGCCCTCCGTCCGCAGCAGCGAGCGGCGCGGCGACCTTTACGTCACCTTGGTGGTGGAGGTCCCAAAGAAGCTCAGCAGGGAACAGAAGAAGGCCCTGAAGGAGTTCCAGAAGGCCTGCGGCGAGTCAGAATGAGGAAGAAAGAGCAGGTATGTGCTTTCGGAGACAGACCTGCGGGACGACAATTGACAGAACTGAGTGCTGCATGAGAAAAGACAATCAGCAGGACAGTGTGCTGCGCGGGAAATAAAGACCGGCAGGCCTGTGCGCTGTGTGAGCAGTGAAAACCCGCAGGACCGGGTGCTGCGTAAGAAGCGAGAATCTGCAGCCAAAGAATCAGTACAGTTACCAGTATTTATGTATAAGGAGATAAGCCTTCGCGCCTTTTTGACGCGAAGGCTTTCAGCGTATTATGGAATGGATAAAATATACCATTGATACCACGGAAGAGGCCGAGGACGACATCGCCTATATGCTCAGCAGCATAGGCATCATCGGCGTGGAGATCGAGGACCTGAGGCCCGTGTCGGCCGAGGAGAACGGCGGGTATTTCGGCGACGTGGTGCCGGAGATGCCCGAGGATGACCACCGGGCGCGGATTTCATTTTACCTGAAGGACGCATCGGGCAGCGGCGAAGGCAGCGTGTCGGCTGACTATGACCCCGGCACCGGTCCCGTCCACGTGGAGGAGCCTGAGGGGACGACGGAAGAGATCCTGGAGAGGGTCCGCGAAGGGCTGCAGGAAATTGCCTCCTACTGCGACATCGGCCCGGGTACCATCACGGAGAGCCGCACCAAGGAGGAAGACTGGATCAACAGCTGGAAGGAGCATTTCCACCAGTTCACCATCTCCGGCGTGCAGATCGTGCCCTCCTGGGAGGAGGCGGAGGAGACGGACGCGGACATCACCCTGCTCCTGGACCCGGGCACGGCCTTCGGGACAGGTCAGCATGAGTCCACCCGGCTGGCCGTCGAGGGGATCCGCCGCTATATGAAGAGCGGCTGCCGCATGCTGGATATCGGCACGGGCAGCGGCATTTTGGGCCTGGTCGCCTTAAAGAGCGGGGCCTCCTTCGTCTTCGGGACGGATTTGGACCCCAACGTGCCGGCGGCCCTCCGGGAGAATCTGGAGAAAAATGACATCACCCCCGGCAGTTTCGCCTTCTGCGCCGGCAACATCGGCGATGATGAGGAGGTGCAGCGGGCTGCCCTGGCGGCCGGCGAAGGCGGTCCCTACGACCTGGTGGCCGCCAACATCATTGCGGAGATCCTGGCCGGGATTACGCCGGCGGTGCCGGGCCTTCTCAAGGACGGCGGCATCTATATCACCTCCGGCATTCTGATCACCCACCGCCAGCTGGTCCTGGACGCCATCGCCGAGGCGGGCCTTTCCCTCATCGAGGAGGTCCCCATGGGCGAGTGGGAGAGCATTATCGCCGTCAAGGCGTGAGAGACTGAGGAGAGCTATGTATCACTTTTTTGTGGAGCCGGGCCAGATTGCGGGCAAGGTCCTCACCATCGAGGGCACAGATGCCCACCACATCAGGGACGTGCTCAGGATGAAGAAGGGCGAGGCCATCGAGGCCGTGGACGGGACCGGCAGGATCTATACATGCCGTGTCAGTGACTTCACGGAGGAGGCGGTGGTCGCGGAGGTGGAGGCGGTCAGCGAGGCGGCCTCCGAGCTTCCCTGCCCTGTCACCCTCTACATGGGCCTGCCCAAATTTGACAAGATGGAGCTGATCATCCAGAAGGCGGTGGAGCTGGGAGCGGCCGCGGTCGTCCCGGTGGCCTGCCGCCGGTCTGTGGTCAAGCTGGATAAAAAGAAGGAGGCGGGCAAATTGACCCGCTGGGAGGCCATCGCGGAGGCGGCCGCCAAGCAGTCCAAGCGGGCTGTCATCCCGGAAATCAGGCCTGTCATGTCCTTCCGGGAAGCCGTGGCGGAAGCTGCGGAAGCAGGCGTGGTCCTCATGCCCTACGAATGCGCCGGCAATATGGCCCGGACCAGGGAGATCCTGGCCGGCATACGGCCCGGACAGCGCGTCGCGGTCTTCATCGGACCCGAGGGCGGCTTTGACCCGGGCGAGGCTGCGCTGGCGGAGGAGGCCGGTGCCCAGGTGATCACGCTGGGCAGCCGGATCCTGCGGACCGAGACCGCGGCTATCACGACCCTGTCCATCCTCATGTATCTGCTGGAAGGAATTTCGTGAGGGTGTGATTTGCCTATATACTTCAACACTGGCTTGAATTTACGGTGTGCCTTGATGGTCATGCGCAGATGGCTGCAAGGTACCTGGCAGTCGAAGGACCTGTTCGTCCGCCAGAGGATGGCTGCTTGACACAAGGCTTCCATAAAAAACGCCCCGCATGGGTGCGGGGCGTCTGAGCAGCATTCAGTTGTAATCCACCTGCATGAGGGTCAGCCCGCAGGCGGGGGCGGTCGGACCGGCCATGGTGCGGTCCCGGGCCTCCAGCAGGGCATCCATGGACAAGGGGTCCCGGCGGCCTTCGCCGACCTCGATCAGGGTCCCCACCAGGATCCGGACCATGTACTGGAGAAAGCCCTCCCCGATGAATTCGAGGTCGATTTCGTCCTCGGTCTCCCGGATATGGATGGCATAGAGGTTCCGCACGGTCGACTTGCGCATGCGGGGATTGCCGCAGAAGCTCTTGAAGTCGTGCTCGCCCCGCAGCTGGATGGTGGCCACCTTCATGGCGGCGGTGTCCAGCGTGCCCCGGTACTCGTAAATGTACTTCCGTTCGAAGACGTGGGCGGCCTTGTTCTTGCCGATCCGGTAGAGGTAGACCTTCCGGGTGGCGTTGAAACGGCTGTGGAAACGCGGGCCGGCTATGTCCACGGAGAGGACGCCTATATCGTCGGGAAGGTATTCATTTATGTAGGTGAGGATCTCCTTGGGGGACCGCTCCTCGGTCAGTCGGAACTGGGCGACCTGGCCTCTGGCGTGGACGCCGGCGTCTGTCCGCCCGGCCCCGTGGACGTCCACCTGCTCGCCGGTCATTCTGGACAGGATGGTCTCCAGCTTCTGCTGGATGGTATTGTCGGTATCCCCCTGCTTCTGCCAGCCGTTGTAGCGGGTGCCGTCGTACTGGACGAGCATGCGGTAATTGGTCATCTCGGGCCTCCTTGCGATTTCTGATCTAACTATACCACATCCGGAAAATGAAAACCATGCCAAGGCGCAGGCATTTGCATGAAAACCGCCTGTCAGCGGCTGTTTCTGCAGTCTGTCTGACAGTCTGTCCGGTTGCAGGCATTTGCATGAAAACCGCATGTCGGCGGCTGTTTCTGCAGCTGGCCTGATAGTTTGCGTGGCTGCAGGCATTTTGCGATGAATCGGGCTGAGAAGCGGTGCCTTTTACAGCTTGTGGATACAAAGTCCGTATGCTATAATGCGGATGCTGTCGCTTGCGGAAACGGGGCGGCGCAGGAAATATATCGGGAGGCGCATTCAGACAGCGTCTGTCCCATGACGGAGCGATATGAGAGAGATTTATCTGGATAATTCAGCCACCACAGCGGTCCTGCCGGAGGTGGCGGAGATCGTGCAGCGCACCATGCTGACGGACTACGGCAATCCGTCTGCCCTCCATCAGAAGGGCGTGGAGGCCGAGAGATATATTCGGGAAGCCCGGAAGACCATCGCGGACACCATGCGGGTCCGCGAGAACGAGATTTTCTTTACTTCCGGCGGCAGTGAGTCCAACAACTGGGCCATCACCGGCTATGCTATGCTGAACCGTCGGGCCGGCAGCCGGCTCGTCACCACGGCCATGGAGCATCCGGCCGTCTCCGAGGTCATGAAGGCCCTGGAGAAGGAAGGCTTTGAGGTGGTGCGGATCGGCACCGACAGCTG
>CAMONF010000005.1 GCA_946620335.1 uncultured Clostridia bacterium | reverse complement strand
TGAGCTGCAGCAGGCGCTGGCTCCTTAGCGGAAAGCACAGGTTCGGGAGCTGCAGATGCAGGTTCTGGCGCAGGAGATTTGGGCATCTGAGCAGCAGGCTTTTGTTTCGCCGCAGGAGATACGGACGCGGGCTTAGCAGCCGGTACTGGCGTCGGCGTGGCAGATGCAGGGGCCTGCGAGGATGTTTTGACGGGGGCATGTATTTCCTTGATGACCGGCACGGATTTTTTATCCAGGTCCTGATACTCCGCCATGGGCGGTGTGGAATTCTGAACCTGCTCAGGGATGTTTTCCATGACCGGCATGGATTTTTCACTGAGATTCGAAATATCAGCTAGGACCGGCGCGGACCTTTTTCCGAGGTCCGGAATATCCGTCATGACCGGTGAGAACCTTGATCCGAGGTCCGGCATATCGTCTCTGTCATCTTCGACCGGCGCTTTCCCGGAGCGAAGGGTGATGGGCAGGGGAGAGCCGATCCAGAGGAGACGGCCTGTGTAGTAGTACCAGATTTCGCCGGCGCGGACCAGGGATGAGGCGGGGAGGGCCACCTCGCCGGGCAGGAAGACGCCGTCGACGGAGGTGAGGAGGGTGTTGTCATTTGACTTGAAGCTGTAGCCCTCCGGGGTACGGCGGAAAAAATACTGAGAGTAGTTTTCTCTGAAATTGCTGATCCTGAGATCCTTCAGGGTCTCGTTCATGCTGAGGAAAGGAAGAACTGGACCGAGGGGCAGCTTGCTCCAGGAGAGAGGGGCCTTCCGGCGGAAGGTGAGGGCCAGCTTCAGGATCATGGGCGCCTCCTCCTCCGGTCCGGTCCGATAAGTCAGGACGTCGCCCTCCCGCAGAATGGCATGCCCGGTCACCGGCCTTCCGTTGAGCATGGCGAAGGCACGGCCGCGGTCAGTATAGGACAGTCCGTCCGTGATGGGGGAAACGCTGCCCAGGACCAGCTTGGGAACGCCCAGAGTCTGAGCCTTTGTCACGGCAAAATCCATCAGGTGGCCGCCTGTATTAAAGCCGATCAGGGTGGGAATGGGGGTCTCGGCGGGGCTTTGACCGTAGCTTTGCGCCATGTTCTACCTCTTTCCTCCGGCAGTCCGGGAATGGTTTGTGTTGGGTTCATTATAGCATCAATTTGTGTAAGTAAAAACCTCGGAAGCGGAATTTAAGGGAAAGGAGAAAAGAACCGTCGGCAATAGTCTTTGCCCTCACATCGGCGCGGATTTAATTAGCTAACTTGCTGTTGTCATGTTATAATCAAAAAGGTTTGTTGTTTTTATAGGGAACTGTGATAACCGCCACACAAAGATACGGTCGGACAGGAACTGGGATCGTTCAGCCTTGCTTGGGAGAAGAAATGTATACAGTGGCAATAGTGGAAGATGAGGATCTGTATGCCGGACAACTGGAGGAATACCTGAACAGGTATGCCCTCGATAAGGATATCCGGATCCGTACTGTCCGGTACAGGGACGGCGCGGAAATCGCCGAAGATACTTCCGTGCAGGCGGACGTGATCCTTATGGACATCCAGATGCCGGGCATGGACGGCATGACAGCAGCCGAAAAGATCCGCGAGCGGGACTCCAGGGTCGTGATCATGTTCATCACCAACCGGATCGATTATGCGATCCGGGGCTACCAGGTGGATGCCCTGGACTATGTGGTGAAGCCGGTGGATTATTTCTCCTTCTCGAAAAAAATGGACCGGGCTTTTTTGAAGGCCGCCGACCAGATGAACCGTACGGTGACCCTCGTCCTGCCCAACGGGATGGTCCGCCTGAACACGGGAGATATATGTTATGTGGAGAGTCAGGGACACAGCCTTGTCTATCATTGCACAAGTGATGTCTATCGGCTGAGGGGCCGGATGAGTGATGCGGAAGAAAAGCTCCTGCCCTACAGCTTTTTCCGCAGCAACAAAGGGTATCTGGTGAATCTCCGGCACGTCATGGGAATCCGGGACGGCTGCTGCATTGTCTGCGGCGACAGTCTTCCGATCGCCCGGGCCCGGAAAAATGAATTCATGGCCGCCCTGGCCGAGTATATGGGAAAAATGGGATGAAGCTCTACGATATACCGCGATTCTATACCGCCCTTGCGGAATGCCTGTCCGTGCTCTACGCCTCCCTGATCCTGAAAAGGCGTGTGACGGGGTGGCGGTTCATCATTTGTTTTCTGGGTTTTGCCGTCCTGCAGAGTGTGTTCCTGGTCCTGACGGCAAATGTACCCCTCTTCCTGTGGATCCCCTGCATGGTCCTTGCCGTATCCTTTATGGCCCTCTTTATCAGGGGAATCACGACGTTGGACTGGATATCTGCTATCTATCACACTATGTTCGCCTTCGTCTGCGCGGAATTTATGGCCGCTGTGGAGCAGCTCCCGGATTATTATCTTCTGGAAGGCTACCGAGACTACAGCCCTCCGCGCCTTCTTCTCATGGCTGCCGTTTACGTGGTCATCATGTTTATCCTGTATTTCCTGAAGCCCTTCATGGAGCCCTGGCAGGAGGAGGACCAGCGGGTCAGCATCCGTGAAATGCTGGTGGTCCTCTTTACGGCACTGCTCGTGTTCACGGTCAGCAACATCGGCATCGTACTCCGGAAGGCCCCCATGGACGGCCCTCTGGCGGAGGACATTATGATCATCCGCGCCCTGACCGATCTGGGCGGGATGGCCATCCTCTTTGCCTACCACGTCGCGCTGGGCAATCTGAAGCGGGAGCGCGAATACCTGCTTCTTTCCCAGGTCCTTCAGCAGCAGTATGAGCAGTATCGGACCTTCCAGCAGAGCATTGAGATGATCAACATCAAGTATCATGACTTAAAGCATCAGATCGCCGGCATGAAGGCGGAAATCGATCCGGCCAGGAAGGCAGAATGGGTCGACCGGCTGGAACAGGAGGTCAGCGAGTACCGGCCCGAGCGCCAGACCGGTCATACGGTCCTTGATACGGTCATCGCGGGCAAGTCCATGGATATCCAGAAAAATAAGATCAATTTCACCTGTGTCTGCGATGGGGCGGCGCTCGCGCCGATCCATGTGTCTGACATCTGCACGATTTTCGGGAATGCTCTGGACAACGCCATCGAGCACCTGACCATGGTGGAGGATCCGGACAAGCGGATGATCCACCTGGAGGTCTTTGAGAAAAATGGCTTCATTTTCATCATGATGGTCAACAACTGTGACCGGGAGGTGAAGATGCAGAACGGGCTGCCCGTGACCACCAGAAAGGACAGGCGCGAGCACGGCTACGGGGTGAAGAGCATCCTGAGAACGGCGGAGAAGTACGGCGGGACGGCCACCTTCTCCTGGAAGGACGGACTCTTTGAGATGAAGGTCCTGATTCCGGTCCGGTAAGGGACAATCTCAGGCAGTTTGTGACGGCTGAGAGACTGTTTGCGTCAGCTGATGAATGCTTTCAGATGTTTATGATATAATGCCCATAATAATCCGGCCTGAGCCGGAATATCTAGGGCAGATTTCCTGATACAGCCGCCTCCGCTCCTGTTTTGGAAAGGAGGGACAGCTGTGTTCGGATAGGCTGTCCATTTATCATGAGCTCTGTCCGGTCCAGGTACCTGAGAAGCCTGATCCGGATCAAAGCAGCCGGGACGAAAAGCCCGGCAGGCACTATATTTTTACAAAGGGAGGAAGACAATGATAGGATTCATCCAAAGCATCATCGGTCCCATCTTCTACGGGATGGGCGTCAGTGAAGCTGACCTGACCAGCTATCTGACGACACTCTCCGGCTACATCTACGGCATCCTCGCGGCCCTGGTCGCCATGATCGTAGTCCTGATCATCGCCGGAAAAATCTGGAAGAAGCACCCCGGCTTTGTTCGCTGGCAGGCAGTGCTCGCCTTCATCGCCATCGTATGCATTCTCGTCAACGCGATCTGCTACGGCCCGATGAAGAACAACGTTTCTCAGTTCCTCAACAACTCCAAGATCGAGCTCTCCGACGAGACAGTGGCGGCCTCCAAGGACGTCATCAAGAAGGTCGGCGAGGAAGGTATGGTCCTTCTCAAGAACGACGGCCTTCTTCCCCTCTCCTCTGATGTCAAGGCCCTGAACGTCTTCGGCTGGGCTTCCACCAACCCCATCTTCGGCGGCACAGGCTCCGGTTCTTCCGACGCCTCCACAGCCGTTGGTATCCTCGGATCCCTCAAGGACGCCGGCTATACCACCAATGAAGACCTCTCCAAAATCTACACTGACTATCGCACAGACCGCCCGACCATCGCCATGGCTTCTCAGGACTGGACGCTGCCGGAACCGACTGTCGATGTCTATACCGATGACGTCATGAGCGCCGCCAAGTCCTTCTCCGACACGGCCCTTGTCGTCATTTCCCGCTCCGGCGGTGAAGGCGCTGACCTTCCGACCGACATGAAGGCTGTCATCGACGGCACCTACGACATGTCCGCCCAGGTCTCCGTCAGACCGGAATCCATGAACTACTACAAGGCTACCTATACCAACAACGGCAGCTACGACGATTTCGAGGCCGGCGAGACCTACCTTGAGCTCTCCGTCACCGAAGAGCAGATGCTGGACAAGGTCTGCTCCGAGTTCGACAAGGTCGTTGTCATCATCAACGCCAACAACGCCATGGAGCTTGGCTGGGTCGATGAGTATGATTCCATCGGCGCCGTCATCCTTTCCCCGGGCGCCGGCAACACCGGCTTCGCAGCCCTCGGCGAGATCCTGAACGGCTCTGTGAACCCCTCCGGTAAGACTGTCGATACCTTTGTCAAGGATCTGACCGCTACCCCGACCTGGAACAACTTTGGTAACTTCTCCTTCACCAACGTCGACGACCTCAAGCAGACCATCGCCGACAAGGATCCGGCTTACGAAGGCAACATGGCATTCGTGAACTGCGTGGAAGGCATCTATGTCGGCTACAAGTTCTACGAGACAGCCGCTGAGGAAGGCCTCATCAACTATGAGGACGCTGTTCAGTATCCCTTCGGCTACGGTCTCTCCTACACCACCTTCGATGAGAAGATCGAGAACTTCGCCGACAACGGCGACGCCATCTCCTTCGACGTCACTGTGACCAACTCCGGCTCCGTCGCCGGCAAGGACGTCGTCGAGATCTACTTCACACCGCCCTACACCAACGGCGGCATCGAGAAGGCTTCCGTCAACCTGATCCAGTTCGAGAAGTCTGACCTCCTTGAGGCCGGCGCTTCCCAGACCCTCAGCTTCACCATCCCCAAGGAAGACATGGCTGCCTATGACTCTGAAGGCATCAAGCTCGCCAATGGCGGTTATATCCTTGAGGCCGGTGAGTACACCATCTCTGTCCGTGAGGATTCCCACACTGTCGTCGACGAAGCCACCTTCACTGTCGACGCCGACATCGATTACAGCGTGAACGGCCGCAGCTCTGACGGCATCACTGCTGTGAACGTTTTCCAGGACTATGCCCGCGGCACCTTCACACAGCTCTCCAGAGCTGACGGCTTCGCCAACTATGCCGAGGCCACCGCTGCTCCGGCTGAGGCTGCCTATGTCATGGACGACGAGACCAGAGCGGCTGTCGAAGCCAACTCTGTCGCCGGCTATGATCCGACCGCTCTTGACAATCCGGACGACGTCATGCCCACCGTCGGCGCTGCCGGCAACCTGACCCTGGCTGACTACAGGGGCGTCGCCATCGACGATCCTTCCTGGGAAGCCCTTCTTGACCAGCTCTCCTATGAGGACATGTCCCTCATGATCACCCTCGGCGGCTGGCAGACAGCAGCCGTTCCCTCCGTCGGCAAGGTCGGCACCAGCGACTGCGACGGCCCGGCTGGCCTGTCCAACTTCATCACCGGCGCTTACGGTACCGCTTATCCGGCTGAAACCCTCATGGCCATGACCTGGAACAAGCAGCTCCTCTATGACATGGGCGTCGCCATGGGCCAGGAGTACAGAGAGGCCAACAACTTCGGTTGGTACGGCCCGGCCATGAACACCCACCGCTCCGCTTTCGCAGGCCGTAACTTCGAGTATTACTCTGAGGACGGCGTCCTGGCCGGCTACATCGCCGCCTACGAGTGCAACGGCGCTGCCACCAAGGGTGTCTACCCCTACATCAAGCACTTTGCCACCAACGACCAGGAAGGCAACCGCTGCTCCATCCTTCTCACCTACGCCTCCGAGCAGGCCATCCGTGAGATCTACCTGAAGCCCTTCGAGCTCTGCGTCAAGAACTACAATGACGGCCAGCCTATGGCAGCCATGTCCGCTTTCAACTGGACCGGCTCCATCCCGGCCTGCGCCAACCCCAACCTGCTGAACACTGTCCTCCGCGACGAGTGGGGCTTCGTTGGTATGGTCGAGACAGACTACAACGGCTCTTACGGCTACCAGATCACCGACCACTGCATCCGCAACGGCAATGACCTCATGTTGGGCTTCGCCTCCGCTGCCACCAACCAGCTGACCGACCAGTCCGCTACGGCCACCATCGCCATGCGCAATGCCTGCAAGAACATCATGTACACCGTTGTCAACTCCGGCTACTATGAGAACGCCGGCGCCAGCGGCGGCATGGACAAGATGACCAAGCTCTTCCTGGGCGTTGACCTGGGTGTCGCTGCTGTCATCATTCTCGCCGAAGTCCTCCTCTTCATGGGCCTTCGCAAGAAGAAAGCTGCCAAGTGATTGTTCCGCATCGTGAATGATCGATAATGCAGGGCGGCCTCTGTGCTGAACAGGCACAGGGGCCGCTTTTCTGTGCGGAAATTTCCGGGAGGCAGGATCTTTTCTGCCAGGTTCTTATTCGTTGACACTGTTCATATCCACTGATACACTTAAAATGTAGGCCGTCAACCTGACTGTCATAAAGGAGATATTACACATGATCGATCTCAAAGCAGTTCCATTTTGTCTTGACGACGAGGCAATCGGCTGGGTGGAGAGCACCCTGGCCGGCATGACCCTTGAACAAAAAGCCGGACAGGTCTTCTGCCCGATGGGCTTCTCGGATGATCCGGGGCTTCTGCACCATCTGCTCTGCGATCTTGGCATCGGCGGACTCATGTACAGGCCCGGCCCTGCCGCCTATATCCAGAATGTTCACAGGACGATCCAGGAAATGGCACCCATC
>CAMONF010000004.1 GCA_946620335.1 uncultured Clostridia bacterium | reverse complement strand
ACCATCTCCGCCTGGCCCGGGTAATACTTCTCAAAGATCTCCCGGTAGAGGAGGGATTCCCTGGTGAAGGGCCGGGCATGGGTGTATTTCATGCGGCGCTCTTCGAACTCCTCGTCTGTATACTGCCCTTCGGCGTATTCCTTCAGATAATCCACCATGGAATGCCCCACGGCGTCCGAGAAAGCCGCCTTCTCACGCCAGAGTATGCTGTCCGGCAGGTAATCCATCCCCTCGAAGGCGTGCCGCAGCAGGTATTTGCCCTTGCCATACCGGTTCACCTTGAGGGCCGGGTCCAGACTCATCACGTAGCTGACGAAATCCAGATCCCCGAATGGCACCCGGGCCTCCAGGGAGTTGACTGAAATGCAGCGGTCTGCCCGGAGTACATCGTACATGTGGAGCTCCCGGACCCGCTTCTCCGCTTCCTCCTGGAAGGCCTCGGGAGAGGGAGCGAAATCCGTGTACTTGTATCCGAAGATCTCGTCGGAAATCTCGCCGGTAAGAAGGACCCGAATCCCAGTCTTCTCATGGATGTAGCGGCAGACCAGGTACATGCCCATGCTGGCCCGGATGGTGGTGATATCGTAGGTGCCCAGCATCCGCACCACCGTCTCAAGACTGGAAATGACTTCCTCCGGCGTCATATACACTTCCGTATGGTCCGCCCCAATGTGGTCGGCGACCTGCCGGGCGTACTTGAGATCGATGGCGTCCTCCGTCATGCCGATGGCAAAGGTCCGGATGGGCTGACTGCTCTCCCTGGCAGCGATGGCGCAGACGAGGGAGGAATCCAGGCCGCCGGAGAGGAGAAAACCCCCCCTGGCGTCGGCGACCAGGCGCTTTTTCACGCCGGCCACCAGTCTCTCTCGGATCTTCGTGCAGGCCGTCTCCAGATCATCCCCGCAGATTTCAGCGGCATGAGAGATGTCCGAATAGCGGACGAACCTGCCGCCCTTATAGTAGCAGCCGGGCGGGAAGGGCATGATCTTGTCCACCAGACTCACCAGGTTCTTGGGTTCGCTGGCAAGGACAATGGTTTTGTACCTGTCGTAGCCGTAGTAGAGGGGGCGAATGCCGATCGGGTCCCGGGCGGCGATGTATTCATTTGTCCCTGCGTCGTAGATAATGCAAGCGTACTCCGCGTCCAGCATGGCGAACATGTCGGTCCCGTATTCCCTGTAGAGGGGGAGAAGAATCTCGCAGTCGCTGCCGCTCCTGAACTCGTAGCCCTTTTTACGGAGCTCCTCCCGCATGGCCTCGAAGCCGTAGATCTCGCCGTTGCAGACCACATAACTGCCGTCCAGCTCAAAAGGCTGCATGCCGGCGGCGTGGAGGCCCATGATGGAGAGCCTGTGGAATCCCAGAAGTCCTGCGCCTGTGTCGACGATCCGGCTGGCGTCCGGTCCCCGGGAGACGGTCCGCTCGAACCCCTTTCTGAATAATTCGTAGTCCGCGGATAATCCGCAGTATCCCATGATGGAACACATAGGCACTTACCTCCTTTTACGGGCCGCAGAGAAAGTGCCGCCTGTAGTGATAATATAAATGAAAACAGTGTCGCGCGATCCTTCAGGGATGAAGGAGCCCGCCCGAGGCTGACGGAGCCCCTCCATCCTAAGAGGAAATCCTTCAGAGCACGGCACTGCCGGTCTGAAGCTGCTTATCGGACGCTGAAGAGAAGGTCAGCGTAGGTCGGGAAGGGCCAGTAGCTCTTGGCTGTGACTGTCTCGGCCTGGTCGCAGGGAGCCCTGAGGGCTTCCATGGAGGGAAGGAGCAGGTCGCGGACCATGGCGGATTCCTCCAGAATATCTGCTGCGCCGCTGACAGTCTCGAGGGCGGCATCCAGGGCGTCGGCCTTCACGGCAATCTCATCCGTGAGGCCGGACAGGGTGGATACCAGGTCTGTCTCGTAGGCACACTTGAGGGAGGGGGCGAGGGCCTTCTTGGCGGATGCCGACTTGGCCATGTCTGCAGTGAAGGCCTCGATGGCAGGCATGATCTGGGTCCTGGCCATGGCGGACATGGTGTTGGCCTCGATCACTACGCTCTTGCAGTAGTTTTCCAGCATGATATCCCGGCGGGAATGCAGCTCGTCGATGGTGAAGACTCCAAGGGAGGTCAGCATCTCCACGTTCTTTTCGTCCAGCAGGTGCGGCATGCAGTCTGCGGTGGTGCGATAGTTGAGCAGGCCGCGCTCGGTAGTGGCTTCGCTGATCCAGGCATCGTCGTAGCCGTTGCCGTTGAAGATGATTCTCTTGTGGTCCTTGATGGTCTTCCGGATCATATCGTGGAGGGCGGTCTCAAAGTCCTCCGCCTTCTCCAGACGGTCGGCGTAGATCCGAAGGCTCTCGGCCACGGCGCTGTTCAGCATGATGTTGGCGCAGGCGATGGAGTTGGAGGAGCCTAGCATGCGGAACTCGAATTTGTTGCCGGTGAAGGCGAAGGGCGAGGTCCTGTTGCGGTCTGTGGTATCGCGGTTGAACTTGGGCAGGACGTCGACGCCCAGCTTCATCTGGGTGCGGACGGTGCCGCTGTAGGGGGTGTCATTTTCAATGGCCTCCAGCACGGCGTTCAGCTCGTCTCCCAGGAACATGGAAATGACAGCAGGCGGCGCCTCGTTAGCTCCCAGTCTGTGGTCGTTGCCGGCTGTGGCTACGGAAAGTCTCAGCAGGTCCTGATAGTCGTCGACGGCCTTGATGACCGCGCAGAGGAAGAGGAGGAACTGGGCGTTCTCGTAGGGGGTATCGCCGGGGGAGAGGAGGTTCTGTCCGGAGTCCGTGGCGATGGACCAGTTGTTGTGCTTACCGGAACCGTTGACGCCGGCGAAGGGCTTCTCGTGGAGGAGGCAGACGAGACCGTGTTTGGCGGCCACCTTCTGCATGATCTCCATGGTCAGCTGGTTGTGGTCCGTGGCGATGTTGGTGGTGGAGTAGATGGGTGCCAGCTCGTGCTGGGCCGGCGCCACCTCGTTGTGCTCGGTCTTGGCCAGGATGCCCAGCTTCCAGAGCTCGTCATT
>CAMONF010000003.1 GCA_946620335.1 uncultured Clostridia bacterium | reverse complement strand
CTGCTTACACCGGACGACATGGTCATCGTGGACCTGAACGGCAATGTCGTGGAAGGCAAATACAGACCCTCCTCCGATACGGCTACCCATGTTGAGATCTATAAGGCATTCCCCAATGTGGGTGGCGTTGTCCACACCCACTCCTCCTATGCCACCAGCTGGGCCCAGGCGGGACGCGATCTTCCCTGCTATGGCACCACCCATGCCGACTACTATTACGGCAGCATCCCCTGCCTCCGCGTTTTGACGGCGGAAGAGATCGACGAGGGCTACGAGGAGAACACCGGCCACCTGATCGTCAACGAGTTCGCCCGTCTCGGCAAGGACTACGAAGCGGTCCCCGGCGTTCTCTGCAAGAACCATGGTCCCTTCACCTGGGGCAAGGATGCCCATGAAGCAGTGCACAATGCAGTCGTCCTCGAGGAGTGCGCCAAGATGGCCTTCCGGACAGAGCTCATCAATCCCAAGGTCGCTCCGGCGCCCCAGGAGCTCCAGGACAAGCATTACTATAGAAAACACGGTGCAAACGCCTACTATGGCCAGGGAGGTGCAAAGTGAACAACAAAGAGTTAAGATACCATGCCAATGAGGTCCGCAAGATGATCATCATTGGCACCCATTCTGCCAAGGCCGGACATCCGGGCGGATCTCTCTCCGCAGCAGACATCTTCACATACCTCTATTTTGAGGAAATGAACATCGATCCCGCCGATCCCACCAACCCGGACCGCGACCGTTTCGTGCTCTCCAAGGGCCACACGGCGCCGGGCCTCTACGGTGTCATGGCTGAGAGAGGTTATTTCCCCAAGGAAGAGATTCCGACCCTCCGCCACACCGGCGCCCGTCTCCAGGGCCATCCCTCCATGCAGTATCTGCCCGGCATCGACATGTCCTCCGGTTCTCTGGGCCAGGGCATTTCCGTGGCCTGCGGTATGGCCAAGGGTGCCAAGATCCAGAACAAGGACTTCCGCGTCTACACCCTCCTGGGCGACGGCGAGCTTGAGGAAGGCCAGGTCTGGGAGGCTGCCATGTTCGCCGGCGCCAAGAAGCTGGACAACCTGGTCGTCATCGTGGACAACAACAACCTTCAGATCGACGGAACCATCACAGAGGTCAACAACCCCTATCCGATCGATAAGAAGTTCGAAGCTTTCAACTTCCATGTAATCAATATCGACGGCAATGATTTTGATCAGATCCGCGCCGCTATGAAGGAGGCCCGCGAGACCAAGGGCATGCCCACCGCCATCGTCTGCAAGACCGTCAAGGGCAAGGGCGTTTCCTTCATGGAGAACAACGTCGCATGGCACGGCGTTGCCCCCAACGATGAGCAGTTTGAGATCGCTATGAAGGATCTGGAAAGGATTGGTGAGGAAATTGGCTGACGTTAAGAAAATCGCTACAAGACAGAGCTATGGCGAGGCCCTTCGCGATCTCGCTGAAGAGTACCCGAATCTGGTAGTCCTGGATGCCGACCTCTCCAACGCCACCAAGACAGGCGTTTTCAAGAAGGCTTATCCGGACCGTTTCATCAACTGCGGCATCGCTGAGTCCAATATGATGGGCATCGCTGCCGGTCTGTCCACCACAGGCCTGATCCCCTTCGCCAGCACCTTCGCCATGTTCGCTGCCGGCCGTGCTTACGAGCAGGTCAGGAACTCCATCGGCTATCCCCACCTGAACGTCAAGATCGGCGCCACCCATGCCGGTATCTCCGTCGGTGAGGACGGTGCTTCCCACCAGTGCCTCGAGGACCTTGCCCTGATGCGCATGATTCCGGGCATGGTCGTTATGTGCCCGGCTGACGACACCGAGGCCAGAATGGCAGTCAAGGCTGCCCTGGACTATGTCGGCCCGGTCTACATCCGGTTCGGCCGCGCGGCTGTCCCGGTCGTCTTCGGCGACGACTATAAGTTCGAAATCGGCAAGGGCGCCATCCTTCGCGAAGGCACCGACGTCACTGTCGTGGCCAACGGCCTCTGTGTCGCCTCCGCTCTGGAAGCCGCTGACAAGCTGGCTGCCGAGGGCATCAGCGCCGAAGTCATCAACATCTGCACCATCAAGCCCCTGGACGACGACCTGATCGTTGCCTCCGCCAAGAAGACCGGCAAGGTCGTGACAGCGGAAGAGCACAGCATCATCGGCGGCCTCGGCGGCGCTGTTGCTGAGTGCCTTGCTGAGAAGTGCCCGACCCCGCTCTATCGCATCGGTGTCAGGGACCGGTTCGGTGAGTCCGGACCTGCCGGCGAGCTTCTGAAGAAGTACAAGCTGGACGGCCAGGGCGTCTATGAGCAGATCAAGGAGTTCGTGACAAAATGATCAAGTTCGCCCCATCTATTTTATCCGCCGACTTCAACATCCTTGGCGAGCAGATGGCTGAGACCGCCAGGGGCGGAGCCACCTGGGCGCATATAGATGTGATGGACGGCACCTTCGTGCCGAATATTTCCTTCGGAAATCCGGTCATCAAGTCGATCCGGAAGCGGTCTGACCTCTTCTTCGACGTCCACCTCATGGTGGTGAATCCCGAACGCAAGATCCGCGGTATCGCGGACTGCGGCGCCGATCTGATCACCTTCCACTATGAGGCCACCTCCGATTCCGGTGCCTGCATCGCGGCCATCGAGGAGACGGGCAAGAAGGTGGGAATGGCCATCAAGCCGGGGGCACCGGCCAGCGTGATCGAGCCGTTTATCCACAGGCTGGACCTGCTTCTCATCATGACTGTGGAGCCGGGCTTTGGAGGCCAGAAGTACATTCCGGCCTCCACCGAGCGGATTGCCCAGGCGAGAGCCATGTTCCGGGCTGCCGGCCTTGACACCGATATCGAGGTGGACGGCGGCATCAAGCGGGACAACGTGGACGTGGTTCTTGAGGCCGGCGCCAACGTGATTGTGGCGGGGTCTGCGGTCTACGCCGGCGATGTGGGCGCCAACACGAAGGATTTTGCGGAGCATTTCAGGGAATGGGATGCGGCGCATAAGTGACTTGAGTGAAGAATCTGGGAAAGAGGCACGTCCTTCTTTCCTGGAGATAAGTGGGAATCAGGGACGGTTCCTTTTCCCAGTTTTCAAAGAAAACTGGGAAAAGGAACCGTCCCTGATTCCCACTTTTGCCGGGCTAAAATAATCCCCTTGATAACAAGCCATCAGATGTGTTATATTCACATCGTATGTATGCATGCGGCTGTGGCGGAATTGGCAGACGCGCAGGATTTAGGTTCCTGTGCTCCCGGGCGTGTGGGTTCAAATCCCACCAGCCGCACTGCTTTTATCTACTCATTATTTTGCCCCGCTTTTTATTGATTTTATCTGGGCTTTTTGCAGCTGTCTGGCGGAACTGTTTTTAGCCGGCCGGACAGTCTATTTGGTGTGACTGCGCGAGCAGTCTTTTTCCTGTTTTTATTTTCCTGGAGGATAAAAAGATGAGAGTAATTATCGTCGGCTGCGGCAAGGTTGGGTACAATATCGCCACGCAGCTCTGCAACGAAGGGTATGACGTGACCGTTATTGACCGCAACGGCGACCGGCTTCAGAATATCGCCTCAAGCTACGATGTTCTGGCCATGGAAGGTGATGGGACAAGCTACAATACCCTTCAGGAGGCCGGCATCGAGTATGCGGACCTGTTGATCGCGGTCACCGATTCCGATGAGCGCAACCTCCTGTGCTGCCTGATCGGCAGCCGGGCGGCCAACGTCAAGACCATCGCCCGTGTCCGGAATCCCATCTACAGCTCTGAGGTGGATTTCCTGATGAAGGGCTTCGGCATCGCCATGATCATTAACCCGGAAATGGCAGCAGCCAACGAGATTGCCCGCATTTTCCGTTTCCCCTCAGCAATCAGCATTGAGACCTTCGCCAAGGGACACGTCGAGCTCCTGACCTTCCGCCTGGGAGCGGGCAGTGTGCTGGCCGGCCGTCAGCTCTCCTATATCCGTTCGACGCTGGGCTGCGACGTCCTGGTCTGCGTCGTGAAGAGAGGCAACCAGGTCTTTATCCCCTCCGGCACCTTTGTGGCCGAGGCGGGAGATATCATGTCCATCATCGCCAGCCAGGGCCAGGCCAATGACTTCCTCCGCCGGATCGGCATCATCAGCAACCGGATCGGCAACGTCCTCATCGTGGGCGGCGGCACCATCACCTATTATCTGGCCCGCAAGTTGATCGAGGACGGCATCGGGGTCAAGATCATCGAGAAGGACAGAGCCCGGTGCGAGACCCTTTCCGACCTTCTGCCCAGGGCAGAGATCATCGAGGGCGACGGGACCAACGAGGAGCTTCTCATGGAGGAGGGTCTCGAGGACGTGAGCGGCTTTACGGCCCTGACCGGTATCGACGAGCAGAACATCATGCTGGGACTTTTTGCTCAGGCCAAGTCCCGCAACAACACCAAGGTGGTCACCAAGATCGCCAAGATTACCTTCACCAGCGTTATCGACAGCCTGAATCTGGGCTCGGTCGTCAATCCCAAGGACATCACGGCCGACTATATTCTCCAGTTCGTCCGCTCCATGCAGGCCTCCGAGGGCAGTGACATGGAGAACCTCTACAAGCTGGCCAACAAGGAAGTGGAGGTCCTGGAGTTCGTGATCCGGGACCGCACAAGGGTGGCCGGCATCCCCATCCAGAACCTGCATATGAAGAAGAACATCCTGATCGGCAAGATTTACCGTCAGGGCAAGCTCATTACGCCGTCGGGCTCTGATACCCTGGAGGCGGGGGATTCTGTCGTCGTGGTCGCCTTCCGCAAGGAGAGACTCAAGAGCATCGACGACATTCTGGAATAATAATGATGACTGCCGGAGGACTCCTGCCTGTCAATGCGGGAGTACGGCCCCGGCCTGGAGGTTTTCATGAACTACAAGATGGTTGTATATATCCTGGGGTGGATTCTCAAGATTGAGAGTGTGCTCCTGCTTGTGCCCTGTCTCACGGCTCTCATTTACCGGGAGAGCGCCGGCTGGTTCTTCCTGCTGGCGGCAGGCCTTGCGCTGGTGCTTGGTTTTGCCATGACGATCCGCAAACCGAAGAACACCAGGGTCTACGCCCGGGAGGGCTTCGTGGTCGTCGCCCTGGCCTGGCTTGTCATGTCTCTGGTGGGTGCCATACCGTTCACCCTCTGCGGGGATATTCCCAGCTATCTGGACGCGGTCTTCGAGACGGTCTCCGGATTTACGACGACCGGGTCTTCCGTACTTCCGGCTGTGGAGAACCTGAATCACTGCTCCCTGATCTGGCGCAGCTTTACCCACTGGGTCGGCGGTATGGGTATTTTCGTCTTCATGCTGGCGGTGGTACCTCTTCTGGGCGGCAGCACCTTCAATTTGCTGAAGGCGGAGAGCCCGGGCCCGGTTGTGGGCAAATTCGTGCCCAGGATCCGGGACACGGCGGCCATTCTCTACGGCATCTACATTGCCATCACCGTCGTGGAATGCGCGCTGCTGACCATTTTCGGTATGCCTTTCTTTGAGGCGGCCTGCCATACCTTCGGCACGGTAGGCACCGGTGGCTTCGGCGTGAAGAATGACTCCTACATGTCCTATTCACCGGCTCTCCAGAATATCACCACCTTCTTCATGATCGCCTGCGGCATCAACTTCCAGTTCTATTTCTATATCCTTGCCAAAAAATTCAAGCAGGCCGTCAAGATGACGGAAGTCAGGGCCTACATCTGCATTATCGTGGCAGCCATTGCCGTCATCACCATTAATCTGCGGGGCTACTACGGAACCTTTGAGGAGACCCTTCGCCATGCGGCCTTCCAGGTGGGCACGATCATCACCACCACCGGGTACGCCACGACGGACTTCGATCTGTGGCCGACTCTGTCCAAGAATATCCTGGTCACCCTCATGATCATAGGCGCCTGCGCGGGTTCCACCGGCGGCGGTATGAAGATCCAGCGTCTCGTCATTTCCATCAAGACCATCAAGAAGGAGCTGGACAATATCATTCATCCCAGGTACGTCAAGAAGATCCAGTTCGACGGGCAGTCCGTTGCCCACGAGACAGTCAGGAGTACCAACGTCTTTGTTGCCATCTATTTCATGATCTTTATGGGCACCGTCCTTCTCATTTCCGTGGACGGCCAGGACTTTACGACGACCTTTACGGCCGTGGCGGCTACGCTCAACAACATCGGACCCGGACTTGCCGCGGTCGGACCGACCTGCAATTTCGCGTTTTTCTCGCCCTTCTCCAAGTGTGTACTCATTTTCAATATGCTGGCAGGGAGACTGGAGCTCTTCCCGGTGCTCCTCCTTATGTCGCCGGCCAGCTGGAAAAAGTATAACTGAGGAAGGCGCCTTTCACGGAGGCAGTTGGCATGACCAGAGAACAATACGAATCACTGAAGCTTGAGCCCCTCCGGGGGATTGCCAGGAACCGAGGCCTCACGGGCTGCTCGAAAATGAAAAAAGCCGATCTGATCGAGGCCATGCTCCGGATGGATGCCGCGGTGGCGGCTGCCCATGCGGAAAAGGAGAAGCCTGAGGAGAAACAGCCTGCCGCCGAGCCTGCGGAAGACAGGCCTGCGGCAGCTGAGAAAAATGAGAACACTGTCCGGCCTGTCCAGAAAAAGACGACTGCCGCCGGTGAGAATGCGGACACTGCCCAGCCGGCGCAGGAAAAGCCGACTGCCGCCGGTGAAAATATGGACACGCCCCAGGCCAGGGCGGAGAACTCTGCTCCGCGGCGAAGAGGACGGCCCCGAAAGGAACAGGCGGAAGCAGTTGCGCCCGATGCGTCCCCACAGGCAGGCGCGGAAAGTGACGGGCAGGCAGATGCTGTCACAGAGATGAGCCGCCAGGTAAGGGCGGAGAACGCTCCCTCTGAGGAAAATGAGCACCATGCAGAAGCTGCAGCGGAAAGCCATCGTTCGAGCAGGGGTAAAAAGGCGGCGCCTGAACAGAAGAACCAGGGCAGGAGCCCAAAGGAGGCGTCCCAGCAGAAGGATCAGGGCCGGAGCCCAAAGGCAGGCGCTGAACAGAAGAGCCAGGGCAGAAATGCGAAGGCGGCTAATCAGAGAAGTCGGAACGGTAAGCCGGAGACCGCGTCTGAGCAGAGAAACCAGAGTGGAAGACCAGAGAACGCGTCTGAGCAGAGAAGCCATGGCAGATCCCAGAAGGGAGCTTCTGAGCAGAAAAACCAGGGCAGGAATGCGAAGGCAGCGGCTGAACTGAGAAGCCAGGGTGGACAAGCTGAAGCGGTGGCTGAGCACAGAAGCCAGGACAGGCACTCAGGACCGATGCCAGAGCAGAATAACCCTGACAGTGGTACAGAGAGGAAAAAAGCGTCTCAGCAGGAGAGAAACAGGAAAAGGCAGGCCGGAAATGCCCGGGCTGATCAGCCGATGCCGAAAGGCGGACGCAGACAGGGGGCCGGGAGCAGGTCCGGTTCTGCGGTGAGAACGGGTGCTGAGGAAGTATCCGGATCGGCCGTAAAGCCATTCGAGGCTGTATCGGCTGAGCATCCATTCGAGAATCCGGTTTCGGCAGCGGTTGAGGCGGCAACTGCAGCACAAATCGAAGCGGCGAAAGCTATAGCCCCTGACGAAACAGCTGCAGCCCACATCGAGGCAACTGCCGCGCCGATTGAAGCAGTGGCAGTTTCTGCACCGAACAAGGCAGCTGCAGCGTCGAACGAAGTGACCGAAGCGCCGGCCGAAGCAGTTTCTGCTGCAACGCCGCTCGAAGCGACAATGGCTGCAGCGTCGGTCAATGGTGCTGAAGCGCCGGTCGAAGAAGCGGCAGTTACAACGCAGTTCGAAGCGTCAACCGTTACAGCGACTGTCAAGGCCGCTGCAGCGCCAATCGAGGAAGCAGCAGGGCCAAACGCGGCAGGAACCGCTACAGCCCCGGTCAAGGGAGTTGCAGGACCAGCTGAGGCAGCAAAAGCCGCAGAGCCGGTCAAGGTAGCTGCAGCGCCGATCGAGTCCGGAACGGATACAGCAGCAACCGAGCCGGTCAAGTCAGCAGCTGCTGCAGCGCCGTCTGAGGCGGCATCTGCAGCGGAATCTGCCCAGACGGGGACCGGCGCGAGCGATTCTGCTTCCCCGGATATGCCCGCATCTGCGGATACCATTTCCACAGCGGCGGAACCTGAGACTTCTTCGGAGGGAAGGCCATCCGATGAGTCCGGCAGCGATGCCCAGCATAGGACGCAGACGGAACGGCCGGGTCAGAAGCAGCTGTACTTTACCAGCAATACAAGCCTCACCCGCGGCGTTCTGGAAGTTCACCAGGAAGGCTACGGTTTCCTGCGCGGTGAGAATTTCCTGTCAGGAGATGACGACGTTTATGTCTCTCCGGCCCAGATCAGACGGTTCAACCTGAAGACCGGTGACATGATCGAGGGCATCAAGCGGGAAAAGGGCGTGGGCGACAAGAACGGCGCCCTGCTCTATGTGAGTACGGTCAACGACTTTAGTCCGGACCAGGCACGGCGCCGCCCAAATTTTGAAAATATGACCCCGGTCTTCCCCTACGAGCGGATCAGACTGGAGCAGCCGGGCGGTTCCACAGCTACCCGTGTCGTGGACCTCATCAGCCCCATCGGAAAGGGGCAGCGCGGGATGATCGTTTCACCCCCGAAAGCCGGCAAGACGACTCTTCTCAAGGATATAGCCAAGTCCATACTGACCGGAGATCCGGAGGCCCACCTCATCATTTTGTTGGTGGATGAGCGGCCTGAGGAGGTGACGGACATGAAGGAATCCGTCACGGGAAAGAATGTGGAGGTCATTTATTCCACTTTCGACGAGCAGCCTGAGCACCATATGCGGGTGGCCGAGATGGTCATCGAGCGGGCAAGGCGGTTGGTGGAGCACAAGCAGGATGTTATCATTTTGCTGGATTCCATCACAAGACTGACCCGGGCATACAACCTTCTGGTGCCGCCCAGCGGGCGGACCCTTTCCGGCGGTCTCGATCCGGCGGCCCTCTACGCGCCCAAGCGCTTCTTCGGCGCGGCCAGGAAGATGAGAGAGGGCGGAAGCCTGACCATTCTGGCCACGGCCCTGGTGGATACGGGCAGCAAGATGGACGACGTCGTCTACGAGGAATTCAAGGGCACAGGCAATATGGAGCTGATCCTGGACAGAAAGCTTCAGGAGCGGCGGATCTTCCCGGCCATCGATATCACGAAGTCGGGGACGAGGCGGGAGGACCTTCTCCTCTCGCCGGACGAGCTCAGGGCGGTCTATCTCATGCGGCGGCGCATGAACGGCTTAAAGCCCGAGGACGCCGTCGAGAACATCCTGAACGCCTTCGCACGGTCCAAGTCCAACGAGCAGGTGGTGAATTCGGTCCTGACCAAATGGGTCTGATACAGGGAAGGGAAAGTGCGTTTTTTAAGGCTGTGCCTGCAAATAATTGGAAAAACACCCTTGCATAAGAGTGCGGAGTATGTTAAAATCATTTTCGCTGTTTATGAATAGGAACAGACTAAGAAGCTAAGACGCTGTTCGGCCATCAGGACAGTGACTGATCTTTAGACGATAGAGAGGTGAAAGCAATGAAGGAAGGAATCCATCCGAAGTACTATCAGGCAACTGTTACCTGCAACTGCGGCAACACCTACACCGTGGGCTCCACCAAGCCGGAGATTCACGTTGAAGTTTGCGCCAAGTGCCATCCGTTCTACACCGGACAGCAGAAGGCCGTCAAGGCTCGCGGCCGTATCGAAGCCTTCAACAAGAAGTACAATCTCGGCAACAAGTAAAGTTACCAGTCTATCAGGCGGAGACGGTGCAGTATGCATCGTCTCCACTTTTGCATTAAAATCAAATGGGGTGACATGAGCGGGACAAGGGGACGGTTCCTGTGTCCCGGGATGGGGACACAGGAGTCGTCCCCTTTTATGGAGTAAAAGAACTTGAAGAATTCAGGAATAGGCGGGCAGGCGGTCCTTGAGGGCATCATGATGCGGTGCGGCGACCGCTATTCCGTCGGTGTGAGAGATGAGAACGGCGAGATCCAGATCAAGATCGAGCCATGGAAGAGCGTGATCCCGGTGCAGGGAATCGGGAAGATCCCTATCCTGCGCGGCGTAGCCGCTTTTGTCGATTCGCTTGTCATCGGCACCTCCGCCCTCATGTGGTCCGCGGAGATCGCGGGCGACGAGGAGGAGACGGAGGAGGAACGCCGGAAGCGGCAGGAGAAGGCGGCGGCCGGCGGCGAGGAGGAGGATTCCAGGGCCTGGAAGCTCATGATGACGGGCACGGTACTCATTTCCATCCTCTTTTCGGTGGGACTTTTCATCATTCTTCCTTACTTTCTGGCATCCTTCCTAAGGAGGTTCGGCGCGTCTGAGATCATCGTGTCCCTGGCGGAGGCGGTGCTCAGGATCGCTATATTCCTGACTTATATGCTGCTGATTTCCCGGATGAAGGACATTCAGCGGGTCTTCGCCTACCACGGCGCTGAGCACAAGTGCATCAACTGCATCGAGAACGGGCTGCCGCTCACGGTGGACAACGTCCTGGCAAGCTCCCGCCAGCACAAGCGGTGCGGGACGAGCTTTATGCTGGTGGTCGTCGTCATTTCCGTGGTCTGCTTCCTTATCGTGGGGGCTCTGGGCATTACCTCGCCCCTGGCCCGGTTCGCGTCCCGGATCGTGCTGATCCCGGTGATCGCCGGTTTTTCCTATGAGTTCCTGAGGCTGGCGGCTGTCAGCGACAACACGGTCGTCTGCACCCTGGCCAAACCCGGACTGGCCCTCCAGAAGCTGGTGACCCGGGAGCCTGACGCGGAGATGGCGGAAGTGGCCATCGCGGCGGTGGAGGCTGTCTTTGACTGGAGAAAATGGCAGGAAGAAAATGACCTGGCTTGATTTGTTTAAAGAAGGGACCCGGACCCTCCGGGAGGCCGGCATCGAGGAGGCGGAAAATGACGCCCGCGAGCTCCTCCTGGCCGCCGGCAGGATGTCTCTGGGCGTGTACGCCATGAAGCATATGGAGGAGGCCGAGGAGGATGAGGCGCAGGAATACCATGCGCTGCTGGCCAGACGGGCGGCCCATGAGCCTCTCCAGTATATTTTGGGAAGGACCTGGTTCTTCGGCTACGAATTTTTTGTGGACGAGCGTGTCCTCATTCCCCGCTATGACACGGAGGTGCTGGTGGACGCGGTCCTGGGATGGATCTCCCGCAAGGAGCAGGGGGCACCGCTCAGGATGCTGGACCTGTGCACCGGCAGCGGCTGCGTGCTGCTGACTGTGATGCGTGAGGCGGCCTGCGAGATCGATGGCACAGGGACTGATATCTCTCAGGGTGCTTTGGAGGTGGCTTCGCTGAACGCGGAGCGCCTGGGCGTCGAGCCCGAACTTCTGCAGGGTGATCTTCTCTCTCCGGCAGAGGGAAATTACGACATTATCACGGCCAATCCGCCCTACATTCCCACGGACGTCATTCCGACTCTGTCGGAGGAGGTCAGGAACCATGAGCCTCTTCTGGCCCTTGACGGGGAGGCGGATGGGCTTCATTTTTACAGAAGAATTGCGGCAGGCGCCCCTGCCCATCTTAAGGATGGGGGCCTTCTGGCCATGGAGATCGGTTTCGACCAGGCCGAGGCGGTGAGCGCCCTGCTTAAGGAAGAAGGCTTTTCGGAGATCGGTGTGGTGAAGGACCTGGCAGGCCTTGACCGCGTCGTGACAGGCATTTGGAGAGAACATGCAGGACAAGCTTGAGGCAATCTGGCACAGGCAGGAGGAGATCCTGAAGGAGCTGGGCCAGAGTGAGACAGCGGACAATCCCAAAAGAATGACGGCTCTCATGAAGGAGCAGGCCGAGATTGCCCCCATCGCGGAGGCCTACGAGCGCTACCGGAAGGCGAGGAGCGATGCGGAGGATTCAGCTGCCCTGCTCGAGACGGAGGAGGATGAGGAAATGCGGGCCATGCTCCGGGAGGAGGGGCGCGCGGCCGCTGAGGAGGCGGATGCCCTCTGGCAAAAACTCCAGATCCTGCTCCTTCCCAAGGACCCCAACGATAAGCGCAACGTCATCGTGGAAATCCGGGCGGGTGCCGGCGGCGACGAGGCTGCTTTGTTTGCCTCTGAGATCTACCGCATGTATGCGCGCTACGCCGATTCCAAGGGGTGGCGGACAGAGATGCTGAGCCTCAATGAGAACGGGCTCGGCGGTTTTAAAGAAGCGACGTTTATGATCAGCGGCGAAGGGGTCTTTGAGCGGCTCAAGTACGAGAGCGGTACCCACCGGGTCCAGCGCGTGCCGGAGACGGAGAGCGGCGGCAGAATACACACATCCACCATCACCGTGGCGGTCCTGCCGGAGGCGGAGGAGATCGACGTGGAGATCGACCCCAAGGACTGCCGGATCGACGTCTTCCGGGCCACCGGCAACGGAGGACAGTGCGTCAACACGACCGACTCCGCGGTGCGGCTGACCCACATCCCGACAGGCATCGTCATCTCCTGTCAGGACGAG
>CAMONF010000002.1 GCA_946620335.1 uncultured Clostridia bacterium | reverse complement strand
TTCGCGCTGATGGCGCAGTCAAAATAGCGGCCGATGGTGATGAGGAAGGTGGTCCGGACCATCTGGAAGAGCTTCCAGGAGAAGGAGTCCACGTCGATATGGAGGAACTTCCGAGAGTCCTCGAATTGCTTGGCAAAGAGGGTGTCCGCAGAGACCAGGATACCGTGGTAGAGGCCGAAGCAGATGTATTTCCAGGCCGCTCCGTGCCAGATTCCGACGGTCAGGAAGACGATCACGGATGCCAGGCAGGTGGGCAGGGTCTTGCCGTAGTAGGTGCCGATCTTTCCCCGGAGGAATTTCTGCATTTTCGAGAAGGGCTTGGAGAGGGCGACCGGGTAGAAGATGTAGGATTCCATCCAGTGGCCGAGGGATTCATGCCATCTCTGCCAGAATTCGGAGACGGACCGGGCCATGAAGGGCTGGATGAAGTTCTCCATCATGGTGATGCCGAAGAGGTCGGAGACGCCCAGGACGATGTCGATGCCGCCGGAGAAGTCGCCGTACATCTGGATGCCATAGAAGAAGACGCCCAGGAAGACGGTGAGTCCCCGGTAATTGCCTGCGTCGAAGCCGTCCACGATGGCCCTGACCAGGATGCCGGCCCGCTCCGCGATCACGACGTACTTGAAATAACCCCAGAGGATGCGGAGAAAGCCTCTGCGGAACCGCACCGGGTCAAAATCGTGCTCGGCGCGGAGCTGAGGCGCGAGGGCGCCGTATTGCCCGATGGGACCCTGTAGGATCTGGGGGAAATAAGAACCGAAGAGGGCGAACTGCGCCAGATTCCGGTCCGCCTTGACGGTTCCCCGGTAGACGTCGATCAGGTAGCCCATGGTCTGGAAGGTGTAGAAGGAGATGCCCAGGGGCAGGAGGAAATGGGGCTCGGGGATGGCGAAGCCCGGGGCGATCCGCCCGGCCACCGCGTTCACGTTGCCGACCATGAAAGCGCTGTATTTGAGGACGGCGAGGATACCGAAGTTGAGGAGCAGGACGAGCCGGAGGACCCGCCTCTTGCGGGCGTTCATTTCCGCCTTCAGGGCTTTTTTGGCCTCACGGTCCAGGGGCTTGTCGGCATTTTTCAGGGCCGCCGCATGGGACTCGGCGATGTCATCCATTTTCCTGGCGCCGAAGAAGGTGGTCAGGATGGTGGTCGTGATAAAGATGCCTGCCTTGAGACCGCCGCCCAGGTAGTAGAAGACGATGCTGGCACCCAGCAGGACCATCCACTGAAAGCGCTTGGGCAGGCAGTAGTAGAGCAGGAAGGTGACGATGAGAAAGATGAAGAATTTGAAGGAAAATAAAGGCATGGTGTTCTCCCCCCGGAGAAAAACTGTGAAATCCCGCCGGCCCGTGCTGAAGGCGCGAAGAGGCGGAAGAATGGGTCAGAGGTGCCTGGGTCAGCGTTCAGCCTTGACTGGTGGCCAGATAGGCGCTGACATATCCATTCACTTTGTCGCGCTCTGCCTGGCAGAGGGCTTCGAAAGGCGCGATATCCGCATCCCACTGGGCGTAGGCTGCCTCGCCGCGGTGGTCAGGCAGATCATAATGTTCAGTCAGGTAGGAGCCCATCCAGGCGGTGATTTTTTCCGCGCCGAAAATGCTCCAATGGCCGTTGTTCCAATAGTCCCGGTCCACGTCGAAGTTGAACTCGTCGAAGTGATCCAGGCAGTTGAGGAAGGGATATCCCTCCTCCTCGATTCGGCCCTGAAGGTAATTGAGGAACTCCATGGGTGTGTCGGTGTAGATCATGGGACCTGCGTAGGGGTAATACATGAAGACAATCTCAATCTCGGGATCAGCCTGGCGGCAGACTTCCAGCACTTCCTCGAGGGTCGATTCGACTTCGGCGGAGACGGGCAGGACATCGTCCGTCCGCTCCAGGAAGGAGATGTCGTGGCCCCAGCCGAGGAAATGATAGCCCCGGTTCAGGAAGGGGTCCGCACAGTCCCAGTTGTCCGGGTCGAAGGGTTGGTCATGGTACTTGAGAATGTCGAAGAAATAAGGAAGATAGTCCGCTGTGTGAGGCAGGAAACGCCAGAGGAATTCAACCCGGTCAGGCGACCATTTGAAGGAATCCGTGTTGAACCGGATATCGCCCTCCCTGTCCTCCGCCAGCATCATATTGATGGAGTAGGGGCGGACCAGGGTCTTGATGTCGATGAGAAGGACATCCGGCGTCTGACTCTTTAAGGCCTCCTTCACACAGTAGGGAAAGGCCTCGTAGGCCGTCTCGTTGGTGCAGAAATTGTAGGAGGTGAATCCGAACTCCTGGTAAGCCTTGAGCGGGATAAAAGCGGACATGGTACCGCTGGAGCCGACAAAGACCACGTCCAGGGAGTCCTTGGGCTCCGCGTAGTAGCCGTTGATATTATAGCGGGTGTGGGAGAGCTCCGGCCGGACGGCGTAGGAGTAGTGGACCAGGAGATAGACGAGCAGGAGGCTGAAAATGAGAGCCTTACCTATATAAAGGAATACTTTTTTCTTCATGGGTGTTCTCCGCCGGGAGGTGGAGGGATGCTTCATCTGACGCCGGCTTGTGTTCGTTTGTTGAATAGTTGTTTTACGTATACCAAGAGACTATACCACAAGCCATGTCTGACCGCCAGTCCAGTAAGACATAATAGTGAAAAAATGTCAGTGTACTATGCGACAGGAGAGAAAAAAGTGGAAATCAGGGACGGTTCCTTTTCCCACTTCTCGAGGAAGGTCAAATGGGAAAAGGAACCGTCCCTGATTCCCATTTTCTCCTTTTCTCGCGTTCGAAAAGTGGGAAAAGGAACCGTCCCTGATTCCCACAAGCAGAAATAAAAAAAGGCTGCCGCAATGCGACAGCCTTTGGTTCCGGCCAGGTAGGCCGGGGCTTCATTTTGCAATTGCCTGTATCAGCCCTTGACACCGCCGAGCGTGATACCCTTGACCAGGTTCTTCTGGATGAAGGGGTAGACGATGATGATCGGGAGGATACCGACGACGGCCATGGCCATACGGACGGAGACTGCCGGGATGGCGGCAAGACCGATGCTGGCCTGGGAGGAGACGGTGGAGTTCTGGGTCAGGAACTGGATGTTCTGGATCATGCGGTTCAGGAGGTTCTGGATGGAGAAGAGGTCGGTCCTCTTGGTCAGGTAGATGTAACCGTTCATCCAGTCATTCCAGTAGCCGATGCCGATGAAGAGGGCGATGGTGGCGATGATTGGCTTGGCCAGCGGCAGGGCGATCTTGAAGAAGGCCTGGAATTCGGTGGCGCCGTCGATGTAAGCCGCCTCGAGGATCTCATCCGGCACGCCGGTCACGAAGTAGGACTTCATCATCATGATGTTGAAGGCGTTCATCATGAGGCCGGGGACCAGGAGGGCAAAGAAGGTGTTCTTGATGTTGAAGACGTTGGAGTAGTTCATGTAGGTCGGGACAAGACCGCCGTTGAAGAGCATCGTGAAGACGACCAGGAAGGTGAGGATGCCGCGGCCCGGCAGGAACTTCTTGGACAGGGCGTATGCCAGGAGGGTCGTGATGGTCAGACCGCAGACCGTGCCGACGATGGTCAGAAGGATGGAGATGCCGTAGGCGTGCACGACGGAGTTGCCGCTGGTGAAGATGTAGCTGTAGGCGGAGAGGCTCCACTTCTCAGGGATGAAGGAGTAGCCGTTCCTGATCAGGGCGCTGTCATCTGTCAGGGAGGAGATGAGAAGCAGGATCAGCGGGATGATCGAGCTCAGCGTCACGATGATCATGATGATGTTGGCGAAGATCTGGAAATTGCGTTCACTCTTGATATGAGTATTGTTCATCGTGATCTCCTTTCATCAGAACAGGGCGCTGTCCGGATCAAGCTTGCGGACCGTGAGGTTGGCCGCCATGATCAGGATAAAGCCGACGAGGGACTGGTAAACACCGGCTGCCGAGGACATGGTGATGTCGCCCAGCTCGAGAAGTCCTCTGTAAACGTAGGTATCAATCGTGTTGGTGACTGAGAAGAGGGCGCCGGAGTTCTGGGGGACCTGATAGAAGAGACCGAAATCGGAGTAGAAGATACGGCCTACAGCCATGAGGGTCAGCATGATGACGGTCGGGCGGAGCAGCGGCAGCGTGATCTTGGTGATCTGCTGGAACTTGGAGGCTCCGTCGATGGCGGCTGCCTCGTAGAGACCGCGGTCAAAGCCGATGATGGTGGACAGGTAGATAATGCAGTTGTAACCGATGCCCTTCCAGAGGTTGACGAAGACCAGGATGAAGGGCCAGTACTGCTTGGTCTGGTACCAGCTGATGGGATCCTTGCCCAGCGGCTTTAAGATGGAGTTGTTCACGAAGCCGTTCTCAGCGGAGAGGAAAGCGAAGACCAGGTAGCTGACGATAACGGCCGAGAGCAGGTAGGGGAGCAGGATGACGGACTGGTAAACATTCTTCTGCTTGCCGACCAGCTCGGAGAGGAGGATGGCGATAAAGATGGCGAAGCAGGTATTTACGATAATGAAGACCAGGTTGTAGCCGATGGTGTTGCGGGTGATGATGAAGGCGTCCTGGGTGGCGAAGAGGTACTTGAAGTTCTTCATGCCGGCCCAGGCTGACCCGTAGATGCCGTCCTTGGCCTTGTAGTTCTTGAAGGCCAGCACGATGCCGGGCATGGGCATGTAGTTGTTGATGAAGAGATAGATGAGGCCGGGAAGGGCCATGATGTAGATCGGAAGTGAGCGCTTAAGGAGCTTTGCCCGCTTGGCGGATGAAGTCTTCGGCGCCGCAGCTTTTGCGTTTTCAGCCATTGGATCCCCCTTTTACATTAGATGTGAAGGTCTTTTAAAATGAGGGCAGAGACCGCGGGGGTCTCTGCCCTCAATCATACCCTATTGACAGTCAGGTAGAATCGAATTACTGGATGCCGTTCTCAGCAGCCCAGGCATTCAGAGCTTCCTGCTTGGCAGCCATGTAGGTGTCAAGGCCGGCGGCCTTCAGCTTCTCAAGCATCTCCGGAACAGCGACGTCCGGATCGACGAAGCCGAGCTCGAGCTGAGCCTGATACTCGTTGTAAACGTTGACCAGAGCGGTGTACTCTGCGGAGTACTCGGAGTTGTCCCAGGTGAAGCCCATGGCCTTGGTGGCCTGAGCGTTGTCGTTGAACTCCTGCATGTTCTCCCAGATGTTCAGCGGATCGCCTTCCCAGGCGCCGGCGATGAACTGGTTGGGCATCTCCCAGTTGACGTTCTGGAAGTACTCGGAGTTGGAAGCATCGACGCCATCGGCGAAGGTCATGTGGCCGTCCTCAGTGTAGACGTACTCCTTGCCTTCCTCGCCCCAGCAGAGGAGTTTGGCAACGCGCTCGTCGGTGTAGCAGAGGTTCAGGACCTGCATGGCAGCGACGGGATCAGCGGTCTGGGAGTTGATAGCCCAGGGCATGGTGTTGTAGGCAGTGGACTTCTTGAAGTCCGGGCCGATCTGGAAGATGATGACCGGAGTGCCGCAGAGGTTGGATTCCTGCTGACGGATGCCCGGCTTGGTAGCGGTCTTGTAAGCGCAGAGGCTGCCGGCCTTGACCTGAGTCGTGGTGGCGTTGGTCTCTGTCACAGCGTCCTTGGAGATGTAGCCGGCCTGATTCCACTTGTACATCTGGCGGCAGAGGTTCATATACTGTTCGCCGGAGAAGAGGTCGGTGACCTCAAGGCTGTTCATCGGGTCATTGAGGACGCCGAAGTTGTCGCCGCCGACAGCGTCGATGACAAGGCACTGGGAAACGATGGAGGACTTGTCCATGTAGAATGTGGTCTTGTCCGGATACTGCTCGTGAAGCTTGGCAAGGATGCCGTCGATGGTCTCGATGTCGGTGTAGATGATCTCATCGTCTTCGCTCTCATACATGGAAGCGTAGTCGAAGCCGATGGCGTCGAGGTACTCGACCGGGATGGAGATACCGAACTGGCCGGCCGCGTCGTCCTTCTTGACCGGGATGCCGTAGAGGGCGTCGCCGACGACTGTGCCGGCAAGCTCATCCTCGCGGAAGGTCTCCAGGATGCCCTGGCCGTAGGTCTGAAGGAGGTTGTCCTCGTTCAGGTCATAGAGATAACCGTTGTTGACGCAGGGCATGAAGCCGATGGAGACGACGTTGAAGAGGTCGACCTGCTCGCCGGAGGAGAGCATGAGCTTCATGTTCTGAGCGTAGGAAGCGGAGTCCATGATCTGGAGCTCGAACTTGACGCCGAGTTCTTCCTCGGTGATGGCGCTGATGTCAGCGGCGATTCTGTCCATACCGGCGGGCGGTCCTACAAAGTTCATGAAGGCCATGACTACGGTGGGCATGTCGCCGGAAGCCTTGCGGTCAGCGATGGCCTGGGCGGCAGCGTCGCCGGCATCGGCAGCCTCGGCCTCGCCGCCTTCAGCAGTCTCGGTGGTCCCAGCCGCATCCGAAGAACCGGAAGAGGAGCCGCCGCCGCAGCCTGCCAGGGTGGTGACACCCATGAGACCGCAGAGTAACAATGCCATTAATTTTTTCTTCATTGATTCTCTCCTTTTTGAAGATTATTTTTCCCGGTCCTTCTGCTGACCGGAATTTCTGGTATAATAATAAAAGCTGACCGGCGCTTCGTGTTGAAGAATTCTTTTTTAATTATGAACTATTCTTGGATATTATGTGAATGAAATCCGGAAAAGTGCAGGAGAGGACCATGGGAAAGAAACAGACGAAAAAAACCTATTCCTTTACCCGGAGGACTCTGCTCATTCTCTATCTTTTCAGCCTGCTGCTCTTCGCCAGTTTCGCAGTCTATGCTCTGGTCCTCATCGGCCAGTTCCGGGCTCTCATCAACCGGGAGACCCGCCGGACACTGGACCTTTACAATGCCCAGATCAGCGACAACCTCCATAACGTGGACGTCTTCCTCCTGGAGCTTTCCGACAATTCCAGCGACGTTTCCCTGCTGGGGAACGCCTCCTCCCTGGAGCAGCGCTACGACAGCATCGCCCGGGTCCAGGATTTCTTCGAATATAATATCCGGTCCTTCTCCGATGTGAGCGGTTTTTTCGTCTACTTTCCGAAGAACGATACCGTGATCGTCCAGACCATAGATTCCTTTGACTCCAATTATTTCGTCCCGCACCTGCGCTCTGCCCTGCGGGAGGAGGGCTTTGCGGAAAACATGGCCGCCAACAAGCGGAAATGGGTCCTCTACCCCTTTGAAGACAAGAATTATTTTATACGGGTCTTCAAGGAGGGCAACGTATACGCCGGCGCCTGGACCGACACGGAGCAGCTGGCCCTGGCCCTGGACCAGCTCAACGACTTTGACAGCCTGATCGTGTTCACGGATGACGCGGGCCGGCCTCTGGACGGGGAGCAGCAGACTATACAGGTCCCGATCGAGGAAACCCTGGAGGATACCCTGCAGGTGAAGGTGAATGGCAGGGAATACCAGGCCATCTCCGTGCAGCTGGCTTACTGCGATTACTTCCTGACCGCCCTGGTCCCCTCCGAAAGGGTATATGAACCGATTTTTTCCACAGGGCGCTTCCTGGCCCTGGTCCTGGCTGTCACCTTTATCATTGTCCTCATCATGCTGCGCAACGCCCGGCTTTTTATTTCCGAACCGGTCAGGCTGTTCAGGGAGACCGCACAGCGCATCACCGAGGGCGATACCAGGAACCGGGTGGACACCTCCGGCATTCACGTGCAGGAGACGCTGGATATGGCCAACACCTTCAACGAGATGATTGATTCCATCGAGCAGCTCAAGATCGACGTCTACGAGGAGCAGCTCCAGAAGGACGAGATCGAGATGCACTATCTCCAGTCCCAGGTCTCCCCCCACTTTTTCATCAACTGCCTGAACCTGATCGGGACATTGGCTGACGGCGGCGCCGCCTACGCGAAGGTCATCCACGAGCTGATTTCCGTCCTGGCCAGGCACCTTCGCTACACCCTCCGCACGAAAAATGACACCACCCTCGCCGAGGAGCTCTCCTACGTGGAGAACTACATGAAGATGACGGACATCCGGTTCCCGGGCTGCCTGACCTACACCATCGAATGCCCTCCGGAAGCGAAGAAGGCTTCCGTCTTCCCCTTGATCCTCCTCATGTTCACGGAGAACACCGTCAAGTTCAACATGGTCATGGGTGAGGCCCTCAAAGTGGTGATCAGGGCGGAAATCGTGGGAAATAAAGACAACCCCCGCCTTCACCTCGTCCACATAGATTCAGGCAGCGGCTATACCCAGGAAATCCTGGACTACTATGCCGCCTCGCCGGAGCCGGACGAGGCGGATTCCACCAATATGCGGGCCCATGTCGGCATTTTCAACGTGATGCGGCGCCTCAAGCTCTACTACGGAGAGACGGCTTCCCTGGTCCTCTCCAACGAAGAGGGCATGGGGGCGAGAGTCGATATCGACGTACCGCTGGTCTATCTGGAATAAAGGATATAGCCTTGGGACCGGTACTGTACGCTGAGGCAGACCGACCTGACTGAGTCGGCTTTCCCCTGAAGTTCGACCCGCCGGGAGGGGGTGCTGCGGCATGCATTCTTCCTTGTGCTGAAGAGAGGGCAGATGCCCGAAGGATGAGGCACGGCATTTCTGTGATATGAGGAAGCCCCGGTCAGGGGATGCCTTCATTTAATTAAGAAAGGATCTTTACCCATGAATCTGCTTTTAGTGGACGATGAGTATTACAGTGTCCAGGGACTCAGAGAGCATCTCAAGGAGTTGGTGCCGGAGCTGGACAATATTTTTACGGCCTACAGCGCTTCCCAGGCCAGGCAGGTCTATGCCCGGGAGCGGGTGGACATCCTGGTCACGGATATTGCCATGCCAAGGGAGAACGGCCTGGAGCTCATTGCCTGGGTCAAGGGGGAAGGGTATCCCTCCGTCAACATTCTCCTGACCGGCCACGAGGATTTCACCTATGCCCGGGAGGCAATCCGGCTGCAGTGCTTCCGCTATGTGGTCAAGCCCATAGATATGGAGGAGCTGGCCGATACGGTCAGGGCAGCCATGAAGGAAGTGCCGGAGGAGGAGGACGGCGCGGAGGAGCTGAGCCGGGCTCTGCGGGAGGCGGCATTTTTCCGCTCTCTTTTCACGGGTGAGATCCGGCCTGACGACGCCTCCATAGCGGAGGGAATGGCCAGGCTGGGGATCGACGAGGAGCTGCTGGAGCACAACTTTTACTTTGTGCTGCTCAAGATCGGCTTCCGCAGGGGAACCATCGTTGACGTGGCCATGATCCCCTTCAAATATGAGGACCTGGAGAAGG
>CAMONF010000001.1 GCA_946620335.1 uncultured Clostridia bacterium | reverse complement strand
GATTGCTTAGTCTGGTGGCAGTTTTTATTACCTTCACGTTCGGTACGGATTTCCGGGGCAAGGCTATGGCTGTGTTGTCATAGGCCAGGAACCCAGATTTCTCCTCTCTGAGGGCGTCCGAGGACCGCCGGCTACTGGCTGCATGTGCCCCGGGCAAGGTGGTGGCTGTGTTGTCTTAGGGCTGGCACCCAGATTTCTCCTCTTTGAGGGCGTCCGAGGACGGCCGGTAGCGAGCTACATGTACCGCCGGGCAAGGTGGGGACTGTGTTGTCATGGGGCTGGCACCCAGATTTCTCCTCTTTGAGGGCGTCCGAGGACGGCCGGTACTTGAAACCTGCCCAGAGGGCAGGTTTCTTAAGTGGGTCGAGGGCGTGTTCCATCGGAACCGCCCCGTCCCACGGGTACCGCTGCCAGTCCGAGCGAGCGGGAGCGTCCCGAAAAGAGGAGACATCTGGGGGACAGACCCTGACAACGCAGCCCCCTCCCTTGCCCGACATCTGGGGGACAGACCCTGACAACACAGCCCCCTCCCTTGCCCGAATTCTCAATCCGCCAAAGTCCCCATGGGGTCCCAGGGCATAAAGTGGAGAGGCTCGGTGGCGAGGCCTGCCAGCTGGGCGTCGGTCAGGTACTTCTTGGCGATCACGGCCTGGTAGACGAACTTGTCGAACCAGCCGGCGTTCATGACGTAGTAGCCCTTCTCGCCGCGCTCCTCGCTCCAGCTGTTCTGGATCTTCCAGCGGTCAGGGCAGCCCTCCGCGTCGAGATTCACGCCGGTGATGACCATGGCGTGGTTCATGGCGGAGTCGCGGAAATTCAGGCGCGCCTCCTTGGTCATGCCGAAGTCGATGCCCAGAGTGCCGTCGAAATCGTAGATGCCGTCGCTCCACAGGCCCATTTCGCGCTCGCCCATGAAGCCGACGTCGGAGCCGAACCAGACCGGCTCTCCGGCCTCAAGCTGCCGCACGATGAGGGATTTCATTTCCTCCATGGGAAGGTTCAGGTAGGTGACAGGCGGCGCGCCGGCCACATTGCCCAGGTAATCGATGGTGCAGTTCCGGTAGAAAGGCTTGTCCTCCGTCGGGGAATTGATGATGCCGACGAAGTCATTTCGAAGGTCCAGGCCCACGTACTTTTCGTAGAAAGTGTGCGGCGTCAGCCCACGGTCGACGTGGTAGACCTTGTCCTTGTCGGTATATTCAAAGTCGAAGGCCTTGGGCGGCTCGCCGAAGCACATGGTGAGCAGACGATAGGCGTCTTTCAGGTAGCCGTCCTTGACAGCCTCCGCGTCCTCGCCGGCGGCAACCGCCTTGCGAAGGTCCAGGGCACCCTTGCGGAGCAGGACATTGATCAGGCGGTTCATATCGCGGGTGTGGCTGCTCTGGAAGGTCTCCGGCATGGCCGCCTTGGGCACCACGCCGTACTTCTCCACCACGTTGACCAGCATGTTCCACTGGCCGCCGTCGCCGATGCCTCCGTCCAGGAGGAAGGTGACCAGGCGGTCGTCGAGAGGCCTGTCCGCCAGCTCGATCATGGCCTCATAGAAGAAGTTGATCTTCTCGAATTTGTCCCAGAAGGCCGTGTAATTCTGGGAGAGCTCGAACTTCTCCAGATTGCACTTGGCCGCGACCTCCTCCCTGAGGACGTTCAGGGCCGCAAAGATCCAGCAGCGGCCGCTCTGCATCTGGTTGGTCGCCGCCATGGTGGGCACATTGACCGAGAACTGGAACTGGGTCTCGTCAAGCCCTCTGTTGGTAAAGGAGATATCCTTCACATTGTGCTTGGAAAGTGCGTTGGAAATGGCATGGTCCAGCGGGGAGGCGGCTGTCGCCGCGCGGAACTCCTCTATAGTCTTCAAAGAAATATCCTTCATGGGCAACTCCCTTCATATCTGTTAATCCGGCGCCTGCAGAAAATGAAGCCCTGCTCCCTGCGCCGTCTGCCCACAATTATACCGCATTTTCCGGCGCAAACATACCACTACTTTTCCGCCTCCCTGTGTTCCCCTCCTCCGACTTTATGTATAGACGCCGTCAGCCGTCTGAAACCCGGTATGGCTATCCGGTGGTTTCATTTTCCTCAAAATGGGTATAAAATAGTAGCACCAAACTAGTTTTTCGGAGGTCCCCATGAAAGTCTGTCTTTTGAACGATTCCTTCCCGCCGGTTCTGGACGGCGTAGCCAACGTGGTCATCAATTACGCCAAATACCTGCCCACGGATTTTGGCAGCCCCGTCATCGTTGGCACACCGCGCTACCCGGACGCTGACTATACCGCCTACCCCTACCCGGTCATCCCCTACCAGAGCTTCGGCACCGAGAGCCTGGCCAGCGGCTACCGGACGGGCAACCCCTTCGCGGGAAAAGCCGTCTCTGAGATGGCAGCCTTCCAGCCGGACATCATCCATGCCCACTGCCCCGCTTCCGCCACCATCATCGCGCGGCTCCTCCGGGACGAAGTGAAGGCGCCCATCGTCTTTACTTACCACACCAAGTATGACATCGACCTTCGCCGCGTCATCAAGGTAAAGGCGGCTGCTGAGGAGACCATCAAGGCCATGGTCGGCAACATTTCCGCCTGCGACGACATCTGGGTCGTGAGCCGCGGCGCCGGCGAGAGCCTCTCCGCCCTGGGCTTCGAGGGCGAGTGGCACGTCATGGACAACGGCGTGGACTTCGAGAAAGGCCGGGTGGACCGGGCCGCCGTCGAAGCAGCCACCGCCGGCTACGACCTGCCGGAAAATGTACCCATGTTCCTCTTCGTCGGCCGCATGATGACCTACAAGGGCATCCCCATGATCCTGGACGCCCTCAAGATCCTCTCCGACGCCGGCCAGGACTTCCGCATGGTCTTCATCGGCAAAGGCCCCGACAAGGAGCTCATGGAAAATAAAGCCCGCGAGTACGGCTTCATGGACGACAACGATATCCCCGGCAAGTGCATTTTCACCGGGGCAATCTACGACCGCAACGTCCTCAGAGCCTGGAACACCCGCGCGGACCTCTTCATCTTCCCCTCCACCTTCGACACCAACGGCCTGGTGGTCCGCGAGGCGGCCGCCTGCGGTCTGGCCAGCGTCCTCATCGAGGGCAGCTGCGCCGCTGAGGGCGTCACCCCCGGCCGCAACGGCTTCACCGTCGAGGAAAATGCCGCCTCCCTGGGCGCCTTCCTAATCGAAGCCTCCAAGGACCTGCCCCACCTCCGCGACGTCGGCCAGCATGCCATGGACGAGATCTATCTCTCCTGGCGCGACGCGGTCGCCAGAGCCTACGACCGCTACCTCTGGGTCCTGGACCAGAACGCCCAGGGTCGCTACGACCGGAAATGGAAGGACGCCACGGACGTTTTGGTCAGCCTCACCGCCCGGTCCATGAGCGAGAGCGCCCGCTACCGCAGGATCCGGAAAGAGATCTTCAATGACTGGAAGGAATCCGCCGTGGGCATGATGGAGAATATCCAGGAGGCCGGCGAGAACGTGGAAGACTTCCTGGACAGGCTTACGGACGGCATCAGCGACAGCTACGAGGATGCCATAGCCAATGCCCAACGGAGTTTTAGGGAACGCGAAGAGAAAAGCCTGCAGGCGCGGCACGAGCGTGAGGAAAAGCTCCGCGAGGCCCAAAAGATCTTTGACGAAAAGCTGGATGCCGCCCAGAAGGCCCGGGAAATCCGCCGCGACGAGGCCAGGAAGGAGCAGGAGATAAAACGTCAGCAGCGGGAGGAAAAGGCGCAGGAGCGCCGCGAAGCCAGGGAAAATGCAGTCCGCGAGACCATGGAAAACCTCGAAGAGCTGAGCGGCAGCATTAAGAACCTGCCCTCCGACGCGAAAGAGAGTCTGGATGAACTGAGCGACGAACTCAAAAAAACGGCGGCCGAGGCCAAAAACACG